>NZ_PIJF01000004.1:0-88548 GCF_002809985.1 Geobacillus sp. WSUCF-018B | reverse complement strand
CGAGTTCTTTCCGCTACCTAGGGCATTTTCTATGACCGAAATGCCCTATTTGTGCTGGGCTTTTTTATACACTAGCACTGGGGTGAATAGTTACGAAAAGATTATTACGTTGATTATAATGATCCCATCATTTTGTAATGACAAAGATGACAAAATGCCGATGATATGTGCGGCAAGAAGAGAATGATGCGCGAACATAAAGCGATGCTGAAAAAGAAGGGGGATCGCGATGGGCGGAAAAGCTGGTTATAAAGCCGAAGAGGGAAAATGGATCTGTGATCATTATGACTTTGCCCCAAACAGAATGCGTAAGTTCGCGTTTTTATATCTTGAAATGCGCTCAACACAAGATATCTAAACGCGGGCGGTTGCACCCGGCTATTAAGCCGGGTGAGGATTGAAACCTCTGCTACAAGTGTATAGCCGTCAACATATTTATTGTTGCACCCGGCTATTAAGCCGGGTGAGGATTGAAACCAAGATACTCGAGGAAGGGTATCTAGCGCGGTCGGTTGCACCCGGCTATTAAGCCGGGTGAGGATTGAAACTTTCCCAACTGGATCGCTAGCGGAGTATAAACAAGGTTGCACCCGGCTATTAAGCCGGGTGAGGATTGAAACTCGTCCGGGGTCGGGCAAGCTCCCTGCGTTCACGTTGCACCCGGCTATTAAGCCGGGTGAGGATTGAAACAAGCCATGCTTAATGACATGTTAGCGTTACCTAGCGTTGCACCCGGCTATTAAGCCGGGTGAGGATTGAAACTGAACAATCCGGAGAAAATCCAGCATTATCGTGAGGGTTGCACCCGGCTATTAAGCCGGGTGAGGATTGAAACAAGGTGAATTTTCAGAACCCGGCCACATTTGTCTCGTTGCACCCGGCTATTAAGCCGGGTGAGGATTGAAACCCAATCCCGATGAGCGCCGTTGCCAGCTCGGACATGTCGGTTGCACCCGGCTATTAAGCCGGGTGAGGATTGAAACACGGTTCTCACTTATCAAGTGAAAAAATACGCCGGGTTGCACCCGGCTATTAAGCCGGGTGAGGATTGAAACCTCTCGTTCTTGACGTAACCGGTCAGCAAAGGTGTTGCACCCGGCTATTAAGCCGGGTGAGGATTGAAACTTGTGGACGCCTGTAGAAGATTTCTTTCGTCTATGTTGCACCCGGCTATTAAGCCGGGTGAGGATTGAAACTACAAACGCTGGTGGGTGTGGGTGCTCGCGGTCAGTTGCACCCGGCTATTAAGCCGGGTGAGGATTGAAACCTGGCGAATGTTTATCCATTAAACGATAAACCATCGTTGCACCCGGCTATTAAGCCGGGTGAGGATTGAAACATAATCCACTGACGGCCGCATACGGCAATATGCACGTTGCACCCGGCTATTAAGCCGGGTGAGGATTGAAACTAACTCACACATCTTTTTCAATTGCACAGCAGTCGGTTGCACCCGGCTATTAAGCCGGGTGAGGATTGAAACAGAAGAAAAGTGGACAAGCGGGAGGTGAAAGAACAGTTGCACCCGGCTATTAAGCCGGGTGAGGATTGAAACAAATTTGGTCAGGCCAAGCAGGAATTTGCCGCTTGCTGTCGAATTCATGTTCACGAAAATTGTTGCTTCACCTTTTCCATATCTTCTTGAAACTTCTCATGTGTTTTCGCCAGCACTTCTTCGAAGACGCCGTCGAGCCGCTGTTCGAGGACGGCGATTCCTTCCCCGGTGATTCCGCCTTTGACGCACACTTTTTCCTGCAGCGTCGGGAGCGTGTACAAGTTTTGCTTCAACAATTCTGCGAAGCCGATGATCATGTCGGTCGCCAGCATCGTCGCCTGTTCTTTCGTGATGGCGGTTTTGGCCGCTGCGGCGTCGATGAAGCGTTGCAGCAAATAGCTGAAAAACGCCGGACCGCAGCTGGAGATGTCGGAAGCGACGCGGGTGATGGCCTCATCGATGTACACCGGCGAGGCGATGCGCCGGAGAAGATCATCGATCGTTTGCCGGCAGTCGGCCGAACAGCGTGATCCGATTGTGATGAGTATGCTGCCGGAGAGCGCGCGGTTTGTGATGCTCGGAATGGCGCGCACGACTTGGCAAGGGACGGCTGTTTCAAGCTGTTTTACGCTGATCGGGCTTGTGATCGACACAAGGCAATGCTCCCTTGTCCAGTGCGGGGCCAGCTGCTGCAACAATGGGTGGATGTCGAGCGGTTTGACGCATAAAAAAACGAGACTGGATTGTTTGACGACTTCAGCCGCATCGGCAACCACTGCCATGCCGGGATGCGCGCGTTGTATCGCGAACGCTTTCGCAAGCGTACGGTTCGTGATGACGAGCTGATCCGCTTTCACGGCGCCGGAGTCGAGGAACGCTTCGATTAAGATGGTGCCCATATTCCCCGTGCCGATGACGCCGATGTTCATGTGTTGTCCCCCCTCCCGGTTTTGGTTCACCGGAACTCTCTTTTTTGATATGTATGAGAAAAAGGCTCGGTTTATGACTTGAGATGGAAAGGATGGGATCGTATGTGGGAGCATGTGCAGGAGCTTGGCAAACGGTATGGAAAAGTCGGGATGTTCTTGTTGTTTGCCGCGGCGGCGGGGTTATGGGTGTTTCATCATCCGACGGATGAAAAGGGGCAAGTCGTTTTGCCGGCGGCGGCTGAAACGGATGCCGCCCGGACGGAAGAAAAAAAGAACGAGGCGTCAAAAACCGCTGTGGTGGATGTGAAAGGGGCGGTCGCGAACCCCGGAGTGTATGAGGTGGCGGCGGACGCTCGC
The DNA here is from genome assembly GCF_002809985.1 of Geobacillus sp. WSUCF-018B. Taxonomy (NCBI): domain Bacteria; kingdom Bacillati; phylum Bacillota; class Bacilli; order Caryophanales; family Anoxybacillaceae; genus Geobacillus; species Geobacillus sp. WSUCF-018B. The sequence goes on along the minus strand of NZ_PIJF01000004.1, from coordinate 85,767 downwards.
GTTCGCGATGCCATCGCCCTAGCTGGCGGATTGACGGATGAGGCGGATGAAACGAAAGTCAATTTGGCAGCAAAAGTGCACGATGAAATGATGATTTACGTGCCGAAAAAAGGCGAGGCTGCACCGGCGTCAAATGCCGTCGGCAAGTCTCCAAGCGATGGGGATCGAAACGGGATGCAAGTGGCCATCAATACGGCGACGGAAGAGGAGTTGATGCAGCTTCCCGGCATCGGACCGGCGAAGGCAAACGCGATCATCGCCTATCGTGAAGAACACGGGCCGTTTCGGCGGGTGGAGGATTTGTTGAATGTGACTGGAATTGGTGAAAAAACGCTGGAGAAATTGAAGCCGTATTTGCTTGTTCCGTAAGCGAGGCGGGGGAGGGCAATGCTTCTTCATTTATGGCGGATCAAGGCTGCTGTGGACGTTTTTCGGCGTTGACGGGGGCAGGAGGCAGTGGGTAGACTAAAAGCATGGACACGAGCGGAGGGATGGAAAATGGAACGCATCACATGGGATCAATACTTTATGGCGCAAAGCCATTTGCTTGCGCTGCGCAGCACGTGCACGAGGCTCGCCGTCGGAGCGACGATCGTGCGCGATAAGCGCATCATCGCCGGCGGGTACAACGGGTCGATCGCCGGCGGCGCCCATTGCATTGATGAGGGGTGCTACGTCATTGACGGTCATTGTGTGCGGACGATTCACGCCGAAATGAACGCGATTTTGCAATGCGCCAAGTTCGGCGTCCCGACCGAGGGGGCGGAGATGTATGTCACTCATTTTCCGTGCTTGCATTGCTGCAAGGCGATCATTCAAAGCGGCATCCGCGCGGTCTATTACGCCCAAGACTACAAAAACCACCCGTACGCCTTGGAGCTGTTTGCTCAAGCTGGCGTCCGTCTCGTGCAAGTGCCGCTGAAAATGGATGTGTTCGCCTTGCTTTCCGGCGGCGGGGAATCATGAAAGGACAAGCCGTCTATCCCGCTGCGGCGGCGCTTTTGGCCGTCGCGGCGGCCTCGCCGTCCCCAACCGCCTGTCTTCTCCTCGTTGTGTATCTCCTTCTTCTTTTCATCCGCCGGCCGCACTGTTTCCTTCCTTCTCTCGTTGCCGCTCTCTCCTTTTTTGCCTATTTTCTCATTGTTGACTATCATAACAACACTTCCCTTTCCGGCGGCCGTCATTCGCTTTCCGTTCGTTTTTCCGCCGCGCCGGCAATTGACGGTGATCGATTGCAGGCGGCGGTGCAAGCTGGCAAGGAGCGGGTGCAGCTCCGTTACATCATTCGGACGGCTGCGGAAAAAGAGACGCTGCAAGCGCACCTGGTGCCTGGAACGGTATGCCGCGTCACCGGAACGCTTGAGCGCCCGATGCCAGCTGGCAATCCGTATGCGTTTGATTACCGCCTTTATTTGCGCCGCCACCGCATTCATTGGCTCTTTCTCCCTGAGGCGATCGATCTCTCTGCTTGCATGCGCGTCCGTCCCACTATCATCGAACGTCTTGAAGCCATTCGCGAGGCTGGCGTCCGCCGCATTGAAGCCCGGTTTCCGCCGGAAGCGGCTGGCATCGCCGCTGCACTGATTTATGGGGAGCAGCGCACCCTTGATGAGTCGGTCCTTGAAGGGTATCAGCAGCTCGGTCTCATCCATCTGCTAGCCATTTCAGGAGGGCATGTCACGCTGCTGATTGGCGCTGGTTTTGCCGGTGCGATTCGCTTCGTGACGAGGGAAGCCGTGCTGGCAGGGCTGTTGGCGTTTTTGCCTGTGTACGCCGTTCTCGCTGGCGCTTCGCCGTCGGTGCTGCGCGCTTGTGCGACTGGGATGATGGTGTTGGCCGTTCAGTGGAAAAAAGGAAGGATCCATCCGCTGGATGCGTTGAGTTGGACAACGCTTGCCTTGCTCGTCTTTGATCCCTATATGGTTTGGGATGTCGGTTTTCAGCTGTCGTTTCTTGTCACGTTTGCTCTTCTTGCCCATGTGTCGGTGCTCGCCTCTGCTCGTTCGATGCTCCAAAACTTGCTTCAGACCGCGCTCGCCGCTCAGCTTGCCGCACTGCCGATTTTGCTTTACCATTTTTATGAAATTTCTGTTTGGAGCATAGGGCTGAATGTCTTCTTCGTCCCTTGGTATTCATTTGTCATTTTGCCACTCGCGTTTCTATCTGCAGTTTTTCCCTTTTCTCCGTTCATTTGGCTGTTTAGCCGTCTCATTGAGCTGACAGACGCGGTTGTCTATTTTTTCGCGGCCGATCACCCGTTTATGCTTGTGCTCGGCCGTCCGGGGCCGTGGTGCTTAGCTGGCTATCTGACGGCCATCACGGCGGCGTTTTTGGATTGGGAACGCGGCCGCCTGATCCGCGGATTGACAGCGGTGGCGGCGGCGATGGCGCTTCAGCTGGCCGCCCCATACGTGGATCCGCACGGGGAAGTGACGGTATTGGATGTTGGGCAGGGGGACTGTATTTATATTGAGCTTCCTTATCGAAAAGCAGTCTATCTCATTGATACCAGCGGGACGCCGGAATGGGCGCGCGAACCGTGGCGCAAGCGGTCGCGGCCGTTTGCCGTCGGCCGCGACGTTGTCGTGCCGTTTTTAAAAGCCCAAGGGGTGAGGACGCTTGATCAACTGATTTTGACGCACGATGACGCCGACCATATCGGGGCTGCTCCCGAGGTGATGGGAGCCGTGCGCGTCAAGAAGATTGTCACAAGCCCAGGAGCGCTGCCGGCCGTCAAGGCGATGGCGCGCCCGTTTTCCGTGCCGGTGGCCGCCAGCGTGCGGGGGGATCGGTGGAAGGTGGGGGATGCCGCGTTTTCCGTATTGCACCCGGAGGCGGGAAACAATGAGGATAATAACGGCTCGCTTGTGTTGCTCGCCCGTCTCGGCGGCTTGATATGGCTGTTTGCTGGGGACATCGAAGAAGAGGCGGAACAGGCGCTCATCGATGCTTATCCGACGCTGCGTGCCGATGTATTGAAAGTCGCCCACCACGGCAGCAAAACGTCGACAACAGAGCCGTTTTTGCGGACAATCAAGCCGCGAGCGGCCATCATTTCCGTCGGCCGCTACAATCGCTACGGGCATCCGTCCTCCGAGGTGCTTATGCGGCTTAGGCAACAGCGGGCGATCGTTTGGCGGACGGATGAAAACGGAGCCATTCGCTATGTGTATGGCGAAAACGGTGGAACCTTTCAGGTGATGAAACCATAAGATGTAGTGCACAAAAAAACGGAACGTTTCAGCCAAGACAAAAAATAAGGATTGCTTGTGCAAGCAATCCTTACCGGCCGAAAAATTCGATCAGCGTGGCGATGATGAACATGGTGGCGAAAAAGCCGAACGACACAATGAAGCCGACGGCGGAATCGACGGCGTCATTTCGTTGACTTTGCACTTCTTTTTCAAATACGTTCATCGCTTTCCCCCTCCTCTGCACAATCATTTTTAGTATAGACGAAAATGATGAAAAAATCTACCGCCGCCCGCTTGTTTTCCTTCCTTGACAACAGTTGACACAAATACTTTCAAACGGCTGGGAAAACATAAAAATAACCCGCTGGCTGATAAGGTCCTAGGACTTGTCGGCTGGCGTTTATATAAAGGGGAACCGGTTTTCCCGACGGCCGGTTCCCTTGTAAAATGGCGAAAAACGGTGTATCTTTCTAGAAGAGACTTTCGCTTGGAAATGGAGAAGGGAACATGTTGGAACGTGTATGGGGAAACATGGAAAAACGGCGGTTTTCTCCGCTTTATTTATTATATGGCAGCGAGCCGTTTTTATTAATGGAAACGTATGACCGCCTCGTCAAGGCGGCTCTTAGCGAGGAGGAGCGCGAGTGGAATCTGGCCGTGTACGACTGCGAGGAAACGCCGGTCGAGGCGGCGCTTGAGGAGGCGGAGACAGTGCCGTTTTTCGGCGAACGGCGCGTCATTTTGGTGAAGAATCCATATTTTTTTACGGCGGAAAAGGACAAAGAGATCGAGCACGATTTGGCTAAGCTGGAGAACTATTTCAGGGCGCCGGCGCCGTTCTCGATCGTCGTCTTTTTGGCGCCGTATGACAAGCTCGATGAGCGGAAAAAAATTACCAAGCTCGCCAAGGAGCAGTGCGAAGTTGTGGCCGCCGCCCCGCTTCAGGAAGCGGAGCTGCGCGCTTGGGTGCGCCGCCGGTTGGAAAGCCAAGGAGCATCGGTGGCCGAGGAAGCCATTGAGCTGCTTTTGCAGCGGGCCGGAACGCGGTTGTCCGCGCTGGCGAACGAAATCGACAAGCTCGCTTTGTTTGCCGGACCGGGCGGAGTGGTGGATGAGGCGGCCGTCGAGCAGCTTGTCGCTCGCACGCCGGAAGAAAACGTCTTTGCGCTTGTCGAACAAGTGGCGAGGCGCGATATCCCGGGAGCATTGCAGACGTTTTACGATTTGCTTGAACATAATGAGGAGCCGATCAAAATTTTGGCGTTGCTTGCAAGCCATTTCCGCCTGTTGGCGCAAGTGAAATGGCTCGCCCAAACAGGTTATGGGCAGACGCAAATCGCTTCGGCCCTCAACGTGCATCCGTTCCGCGTCAAGCTCGCCCTTGCCCAAGCCGCCCGCTTTTCCGATGCGGAGCTGACGGAAGCGATCATCGAGCTGGCCGCCGCTGATTATGACGTAAAAAGCGGAGCCATGGACCGCCGGTTGGCCGTTGAGCTGTTGTTGATGCGTTGGGGCGCTCGCCCGGGGCGGAAAAGCCAGCGATAAAAAGCATGCGCCGTTGGCTTTTTTGCCGTCTGCTTCGCCTGCATGGCGGCGCCACAAAGAAAAAAGAGGGGACAAAAAAACGACCTGGCGCCAGGTCGTTTTTCATTAGGAAGCTTGAATGCTGTTCAATTTTTTCGCTAAGCGCGATTTTTGCCGGCTGGCGGCATTTTTATGGATAAGGCCTTTGCTCGCGGCTTTGTCTAATTTTTTCGACGCGACAATGAACGCTTCTTGCGCTTTTTCCACGTCTTTCAATTCAACGAGCGCTTCAAATTTTTTGATGGCCGTGCGCATGGCCGATTTCATCGAGGCGTTGTGGGCCCGACGTTTTTCGCTCGTTTTCGCGCGTTTGATCGCCGATTTAATGTTCGCCACGTCCGTTCACCTCCGTTATCGTTCCGATTTTTGCTCTGAACAAGAACAAGTGTTATTCTATCAAACGTGTTTTGATTATGCAAGAGTGTTCAAGCAAAAATCCTTTACGAAATATGAATGACGGCGCTTCATTGCGGCGACAATAAAAGAAAACGGCACAAGGAGGAACGACATGAAACAGCCGCTCGATTTGCGCATGTATTCGGTGCGCACCGACTTGGCGATCGAGGCGCATGAAATTGCGGTCGAGGAGCGTTTGCAACAAAAAAAGGAAGGCGCCTCCCCGATTGAGGGGGTCATCATCCGCGACCAAGAGATCGATGGCGTCAAGCTGTCGCACGTGCACGTCACGGAACAAGGAGCGGCATCGATCGGCAAAAAGCCGGGCCATTATGTGACGATTGAGGCGCAAGGCATCCGTGAACAAAATACGGAATTGCAGCAAAAAGTGCAGCATATTTTTTCGGAACAACTGAGCGCCTTTTTACAACGGCTCCGCATTCCCGAGCAAGCGAGCTGCCTAATTGTCGGGCTTGGCAACCAAAACGTCACGCCGGATGCGCTTGGGCCGCTGACGGTGGAAAACGTGCTTGTCACCCGTCATCTGTTTCAATTGCAGCCGGAAAGTGTTGAGGAAGGATTTCGCCCGGTGAGCGCCCTCGCTCCAGGGGTGATGGGAACGACCGGCATTGAGACGAGCGATATTATTGATGGCGTCGTCCGGAAAACGAAGCCGGATTTTGTCATCGTCATCGATGCGCTGGCCGCCCGTTCAATCGAACGGGTCAACGCGACGATCCAAATTTCCGACACCGGCATCCACCCCGGCTCGGGCGTTGGCAACAAGCGGAAAGAACTGAGCTACGAGACGCTCGGCATCCCGGTCATCTCGATCGGCGTCCCGACGGTCGTCGATGCCGTTTCGATCACAAGCGATACGATCGATTTCATTTTAAAGCATTTCGGCCGCGAAATGCGCGAAAGCCAGCGGCCGTCAAGCGCGCTGGCTCCGGCCGGCTGGGCGTTCGGGCGCAAAAAGAAGCTGACGGAGCAAGATATGCCGTCGCCAACCGAACGGTCGACGTTTCTCGGCATGGTCGGCACGCTTGGTGATGAAGAAAAGCGGCGTCTGATTTACGAAGTGCTCGCCCCGCTCGGTCATAACTTAATGGTGACGCCAAAAGAGGTCGATTCGTTCATCGGCGATATGGCGAACTTACTGGCCGGCGGCTTGAACGCGGCGCTGCACCGGCAGGTTGACCAAGGCAACGTCGGCTCTTACACCCACTAGACAAAAAACGGTTCTATCTTTCCCGGCTTGGCCATACGTTAAAGTGAGGAGACAAGCCGGGAAAGGGTGGGAATATGAAACGATGGCGCTCCCCCAACGTCGTGATCGCCGTTCCAGGAGCCAGCTTAAAAAAACTGTTTATGCTCATCATCCTTGGATGCATGATGATGTTTATGCTCGTCGGAGCGCTTACGTCGCTGCGGCCCGAATACCGTCCGTCGTCATCATCGCTGAACGATATGGCCGCCCATTTTCCGGAAGAGATGTTCATTCGCCTGTTTGGGCTCGAAAACCGGTATTTTCTCCAAATGCTTCCAAAAGAGCGGCAACAGACGAACTATTCATCGCTGTTGTTCCGCTTGGCGACAAGCATCAACCCCGACGATCCGCGCAGCTTGCTCGGCAGCGAGCTGCCGGGCTTTGCCTTGTATGACAGCAAAATTTTAATCGCCGGAGAAGGGACCGACTACACGAACATCCCGTATGAGTCGGCGCCGCCGCTGGAAGTGATGCTTGCCGAGCGGCAGGCGTCAGTCGAGGAGCTTGAGCAAGCCGAGCAAACCCAAGACGAAAAAGCGCTCCCGCCCCCGAAGCAAACGACGCAAGGCCGAAAAGTCGTCTATATTTACCATACACATACGCGCGAGTCGTATTTGCCGGCTTTAAAAGGCGTGACCGATCCAAATTTGGCGTTTCATCGGAGCGTGAATGTGACCAAAGTCGGGGAGAAATTGATGGAAGAATTGGAGAAGAGGGGCATCGGCGCGCAAGTGAACAAAACCGACATCGAAGCGGAGCTGTTGAAAAAAGGAATGACATACGCACAGGCGTATAACATGTCGCGGCAGACGGTCGTGGCAGCGATGAAGCAAAACCGTGACTTGCAATATTTTATTGACATTCACCGCGATGCGCATCGCCGGAAGTATACGACCACGACGATCAACGGTGTTGATTACGCGCGCGTGGCGTTTATCGTGGGCGGTGAGAACGCGGAATACGAAAAAAACTTGCAGCTGGCGACCGAGCTGCACCATTTGCTGCAGAAGAAATACCCGGGGTTGAGCCGCGGGGTCATTAAGAAGCAAGGAGCAGGAACCGATGGGAAATTTAACCAAGATTTATCCGGGAACGCCATTTTAGTGGAGTTTGGCGGCGTCGACAATACGTTCGCCGAGCTGTTCCGTTCGGCTGCGGCCTTTGCCGATGTGTTCAGCGAGTATTATTGGCAGGCGGAAAAAGTCGAGGCGCCGGCTCCGGCGGAGAAAAAGTAAAAAGGGGCATCGCATATGGCAAGATGGTTCATCCGGTTTAGCGCAGCGCTTTTCCTCTTGTTTTTTGGCGTGCTGCTCGGCATGCAGCAGGCGCACCGCGGCATTGAGAAGATGCGCGGCTATGCGGATCCGTCGCTTCCCGCCGTCATTGATCTCGAGAAAAACGGAAACGGGGAGATTGAGGCAGCCGTGTTCGGGCAGACAGTGGCGGCGGGCGATTTGCAGAAAAAACAAGAAGTGGTTCGGGAACTGAAAACGTTCAACCTCTTTTCTGAACTCGGCCGGCGGCTGGCCGATGGCGCAACCGCGCTTGTGGAAACGTTGCTGTCATTCGCTGGGCGGGCCGTCGACTAAATCGGTCCGCCGCTTTCGGCGCGGCGCCGGCAGACGATTCACCGCCTCGTATGGGCGGCTTTTTTGTTTGTCATTGAATCTTCTCTCCTCTGTTGCTATAATCAAAGCTAGTGTAGTTTTGCGAAAAAGCAGGAGTGAGAGACGATGAACCGGGAAGAACGGTTGAAACGGCAGGAACGGATTCGCAACTTTTCCATTATCGCTCACATTGACCACGGAAAATCGACGCTTGCGGACCGCATTTTGGAAAAAACAGGCGCGCTGTCGGAGCGCGAGTTGCGCGAGCAGACGTTGGACATGATGGATCTTGAGCGCGAGCGCGGCATTACGATCAAATTGAATGCGGTCCAGTTGACATACAAAGCGAAAAATGGCGAGGAGTATATTTTCCATTTGATCGATACGCCGGGCCATGTCGATTTTACGTACGAAGTGTCGCGCAGCTTGGCGGCCTGCGAGGGAGCGATTTTGGTCGTCGATGCGGCGCAAGGCATCGAAGCGCAGACGCTTGCAAATGTGTATTTAGCGATCGATAACAACTTGGAAATTTTGCCTGTTATTAACAAAATTGATTTGCCAAGCGCCGAACCGGAGCGCGTCCGCCAAGAAATCGAGGACGTCATCGGCCTCGATGCGTCTGAAGCCGTGCTCGCTTCAGCGAAAGTCGGCATCGGCATTGAAGAAATCTTGGAACAAATCGTGGAGAAAATTCCCGCTCCGTCGGGCGATCCAGACGCGCCGCTGAAAGCGCTCATTTTCGACTCGCTTTACGACCCGTACCGCGGCGTTGTCGCGTATGTCCGCATTGTCGACGGGACGGTGAAGCCGGGCCAGCGCATTAAAATGATGTCGACCGGCAAAGAATTTGAAGTGACCGAAGTCGGCGTCTTTACGCCGAAACAAAAAATCGTCGACGAGCTCACGGTCGGCGATGTCGGCTATTTGACAGCGTCCATTAAAAATGTCAAAGATACGCGTGTCGGCGATACGATCACCGACGCCGAACGGCCGGCCGTCGAGCCGCTCCCCGGCTACCGGAAGCTCAACCCGATGGTGTTTTGCGGCATGTATCCGATCGATACGGCGCGCTACAATGACTTGCGCGAGGCGCTCGAGAAGCTGCAATTGAACGATGCGGCGCTCCACTTTGAGCCGGAAACGTCGCAGGCGCTTGGGTTCGGCTTCCGCTGTGGGTTTCTCGGCTTGCTGCATATGGAAATCATTCAAGAGCGGATTGAGCGCGAGTTTCATATCGACTTAATTACGACGGCTCCGAGCGTCGTCTACAAAGTTCATTTGACCGATGGCACCGAAGTTTCGGTCGACAATCCGACGAACATGCCGGATCCACAGAAAATCGACCGCATCGAAGAGCCGTATGTGAAGGCGACGATCATGGTGCCGAACGACTACGTCGGGCCGGTCATGGAGCTGTGCCAAGGAAAGCGCGGCACGTTCGTTGATATGCAATATTTGGACGAAAAGCGGGTCATGCTGATTTATGACATTCCGCTGTCGGAAATCGTGTACGACTTTTTTGACGCCTTAAAGTCGAACACGAAAGGGTACGCGTCATTCGACTATGAGTTGATCGGCTATCGGCCGTCCAATCTTGTCAAAATGGACATTTTGTTGAATGGCGAAAAAATTGACGCTTTGTCGTTTATCGTCCATCGCGAGGCGGCGTACGAACGCGGCAAAGTGATCGTGGAAAAACTGAAAGACTTAATTCCGCGCCAGCAGTTTGAGGTGCCGGTGCAAGCCGCCATCGGCAACAAAATCATCGCCCGCTCGACGATCAAGGCGCTGCGCAAAAACGTGCTCGCCAAATGTTACGGCGGCGACGTGTCACGGAAGCGGAAGCTGCTCGAGAAGCAAAAGGAAGGAAAAAAACGGATGAAACAAATCGGCTCGGTCGAAGTGCCGCAAGAAGCGTTTATGGCTGTCTTGAAAATCGACGACCAGAAAAAATGACGGGCAAGGCTGTCTCCTTCGGGGATGGCCTTGTTTGTTTATCGCCATGCGACGCTGACGGGAAGATGAGGGACGGCAGTCCGGCTGCAGCCGAAGGGAGGATGACGATGGCAACATCAGCATATTTTCACATTCCGTTTTGCGCCCATATTTGCCATTATTGCGATTTTAACAAAGTGTTTGCTGCCGGTCAGCCGATTGACGACTATTTGCGGGCGATGGACAAGGAAATGGCGCGGACGGCGGCCGAGTTCGGCAACCGCCTTGAGACGCTGTTTATCGGCGGCGGCACGCCGACGGTGCTGGAGCCGGCGCAGCTTGGGCGCTTGCTTGAGAGCATTCACCGCCATTTTCAGTTTGATCCGCAAACAGCTGAATTTACGGTTGAGGCGAACCCGGATGGGCTGACGAAAGAAAAACTCGCCGTTCTCCGCGAAGCCGGGGTCAATCGGTTGAGCCTTGGGGTGCAGACGTTTGATGACCGGCTTCTGCAAGCGATCGGCCGCACGCACCGGCGCGGGGATATCGTGCAGGCGGTAGAGCGGGCGAGGGAGGCCGGGTTTGCCAACATCAGCCTCGATCTGATGTACGGGCTTCCCGGGCAGACGCTTGAGCAGTTTCTCGCCGATTTGGACGCCGCGTTTTCGCTTCACGTTCCGCACCTCTCCGCCTATTCGCTTATCCTTGAGCCGAAAACGATCTTTTACAACGAGTGGCGCAAGGGCCGACTCCATCTCCCGGGAGAAGAGGCGGAAGCGGCCATGTACGAAGCGGCGATGGAGCGAACCGAAGCGTGCGGCTACCAGCAGTATGAAATCAGCAATTACGCGTTTCCGGGGTTTGAAAGCCGTCACAACCTCACTTATTGGAACAACGAAGAGTATTACGGCATCGGCGCCGGGGCGCACAGCTATATCGGCGGGGTGCGGCGCGCCAATATCGGTCCGGTCCGCCATTATATCGCCAAGGTGGACAACGGCGAATGGCCGCACCGCGATGTGCACCGGTTGACGCTTCAAGAGCAAATGGAAGAGGAAATGTTTTTAGGGTTGCGCAAAACGGAAGGGGTGTCGAAAGCCCGCTTCCGGCAAAAGTTTGGCCGCGATATGCACGATATCTTCGGCAAGGCGATCCGCGCCGAAGTGGAAAACGGGCGCTTGAAAGAAACGGAGACTCACGTCCGCTTGACAAAGCGCGGCAAGCTGCTCGGCAACGAAGTGTTCGCCGCCTTTCTCGGCGAAATGTAAAGATTGACATTTGCCGGGCGATTTGTTACCCTAGTAATAGATTTAGCACTCGAATTGATCGAGTGCTAACAGAGGTGAGAAACGTGTTAACGGACCGCCAACTGCTGATTTTGCAGGTGATTATCGACGATTTCATTCGTTCCGGGCAGCCGGTCGGTTCGCGGACGTTATCGAAAAAGCACCAAATTGCGTTCAGTTCAGCGACGATTCGCAATGAAATGGCGGATTTGGAAGAGCTCGGCTACATTGAAAAAACGCACATTTCCTCTGGCCGCGTGCCGTCGGAAAAAGGGTATCGGTACTACGTCGACCATCTGCTGCCGCCGCAGCGGCTGACAAGAGCCGATATTCAGAAAATCCGCTCCGTGTTTGCCGAACGCATCTATGAGCTCGAGAAGCTGATGCAAAAGTCGGCGCAAATTTTATCCGACTTGACGAACTACACGTCGATCGCCCTCGGTCCGGCGTTTAAAGAAAGCAAACTGAAGCGGATGCAAATCGTTCCGCTCAACGAGCAGACGGCTGTGGCCATCGTTGTGACCGATACCGGCCATGTCGAAAACCGGGTCGTGACGATTCCGCCATCGGTCAACGCCGGCGACCTTGAAAAGATGGTCAACATTTTGAACGGGCGGCTCAGCGGCGTTCCGCTCATCGATTTAAAAGAAAAAATCAAGACGGAAGTGGCCGATGTGCTGCGCCGGCACATCCGCAATTATGACAGCCTGCTCAATATGCTGATCGACACGCTCGATCTTCCTGAAGAGGAGAAAATGTTTTTCGCCGGCACAGCCAACATGCTCAATCAGCCGGAATTCAGCGACATTGAAAAAGTGCGCCCGCTTCTGAACATCATTGAGCAGGAAAAAGACATTTACCGTCTGCTTCGCAAGCAAAGCCAAAAAGGGGTGCAGGTGTCGATCGGCCGGGAAAACGAATTGCACGGCATGGAAAACTGCAGCCTCATTACGGCGACATACTCGGTCGGCGAGGAGCCGCTCGGAACGATCGCGATTCTCGGGCCGACGCGCATGGAGTATTCGCGCGTCATCACGGTGTTGAACCGCGTCGCTTCCGATTTGTCGGCCGCGTTGACGAAATGGTATCAAAATCAGTAACAATGGCCATATTGGTTAACGGATGGATTCGCCAATCCATCCGTTCCTTGTGGCCATTGATACATAGAATGACGAGCCCGAAGGGGAGGTGAAGGCAATGGAACAAGGAGACAAACGTGCTGGTCAAGCTACATACAACGAGCCGGAGATGGAACAGCCGGCATCGGCGGAAGAGGCAGGCGTGCCACCGGAAGGCGAAAGGGACGACGCTAGGCAAAACGATGCCGCCGGGCAAGGCGATGGGAAGCCGGCGGAGGCTTCCACGGGGGCCGAACCTGCCGGGGAGGAGCGCGCCGAGACAGAGGAGCTGGCTGCCGCCAAAGCGCAAGTAGCGGAGCTGGAAGCGAAGCTGGCTGAGATGGAACACCGCTATCTCCGCCTGTATGCCGATTTTGAAAACTTCCGCCGCCGGACGCGCCAAGAGCTGGAAGCGGCTGAAAAATACCGCGCCCAAAGTTTGGCGAGCGATTTGCTTCCGGTGCTCGACAACTTTGAGCGCGCGTTGAAAATAGAGACGGAAAACGAGCAGGCAAAATCGATTTTGCAAGGAATGGAGATGGTGTATCGCTCGCTTTTGGACGCCTTGAAAAAAGAAGGCGTCGAGGCGATTGAGGCGGTCGGAAAACCGTTTGACCCCCATCTGCATCAGGCGGTCATGCAGACGGACGAAGATGGCTATGAGCCGAATACAGTCGTCGAAGAGCTGCAAAAAGGCTACAAGCTGAAAGACCGCATTCTCCGTCCTGCGATGGTCAAAGTCAGCCAATAACGGAAATGGAGGGTGATGAGCGATGAGTAAAATTATCGGCATTGACTTAGGAACAACGAACTCTTGCGTCGCCGTGCTCGAAGGCGGCGAGGCGAAAGTCATCCCGAACCCGGAAGGAAACCGCACGACCCCATCGGTCGTGGCGTTCAAAAACGGGGAGCGCTTAGTGGGCGAAGTCGCCAAACGGCAGGCGATCACGAACCCGAACACGATCATCTCGATCAAGCGCCATATGGGCACGGACTACAAAGTGGAGATTGAAGGAAAGCAATATACGCCGCAAGAAATTTCAGCCATCATTTTGCAATATTTGAAATCGTACGCCGAAGACTACTTGGGCGAACCGGTGACGCGGGCGGTCATTACGGTGCCGGCCTATTTCAACGACGCGCAGCGCCAAGCGACGAAAGACGCCGGCCGCATCGCCGGGCTTGAAGTCGAGCGCATCATCAACGAGCCGACGGCAGCAGCGCTTGCTTACGGCCTCGACAAAGAAGAGGACCAAACGATTCTCGTCTATGACTTGGGCGGCGGAACGTTTGACGTTTCGATTTTGGAGCTTGGCGACGGCGTCTTTGAAGTGAAAGCGACCGCCGGCGACAACCATTTGGGCGGCGACGATTTCGACCAAGTGATCATCGATTATTTGGTCAATCAGTTCAAACAAGAGCACGGCATCGATTTGTCCAAAGACAAAATGGCGCTCCAGCGCTTGAAAGATGCGGCTGAAAAGGCGAAAAAAGAACTGTCGGGCGTGACGCAGACGCAAATTTCGCTGCCGTTTATCAGCGCCAATGAAAACGGTCCGCTTCACTTGGAAACGACGCTCACGCGGGCGAAGTTTGAAGAACTGTCCGCCCACCTCGTTGAACGGACGATGGGGCCGGTTCGCCAGGCGCTGCAAGATGCCGGCTTGACGCCTGCCGATATTGACAAAGTCATTTTGGTTGGCGGTTCGACCCGCATTCCAGCTGTCCAGGAAGCGATTAAGCGCGAGCTTGGCAAAGAGCCGCATAAAGGCGTCAATCCGGACGAAGTCGTGGCGATCGGCGCCGCGATCCAAGGCGGGGTCATTGCCGGCGAAGTGAAAGATGTCGTCTTGCTTGACGTCACACCGCTGTCGCTCGGCATTGAGACGATGGGCGGCGTATTTACGAAATTGATCGAGCGGAACACGACCATTCCGACAAGCAAGTCGCAAGTGTTCACAACAGCCGCCGACAACCAAACGACCGTAGACATTCATGTGCTGCAAGGGGAGCGTCCGATGGCGGCGGACAACAAAACGCTCGGCCGCTTCCAGCTGACTGGGATTCCGCCGGCGCCGCGCGGCGTGCCGCAAATTGAAGTGACGTTTGACATTGACGCCAACGGCATCGTCCATGTGCGCGCGAAAGACTTGGGGACGAACAAAGAACAGTCGATCACGATCAAATCGTCGTCCGGCCTGTCGGAAGAAGAAATCCAGCGTATGATCAAAGAGGCGGAAGAAAACGCCGAAGCCGACCGGAAGCGGAAAGAGGCTGCCGAACTGCGCAATGAAGCGGACCAGCTTATTTTCACGACAGAAAAAACGTTAAAAGAAGTCGAAGGAAAAGTGAGCGCCGATGAGATCAAGAAAGCGCAAGAGGCAAAAGATGCGTTGAAGGCGGCGCTTGAGAAAAACGACATCGATGACATCCGCAAGAAAAAAGACGCGCTGCAGGAAGCGGTGCAGCAGCTGTCGATCAAGCTGTATGAGCAAGCGGCGAAACAGGCGCAAGACGCTGGAGCGCAAGCCGACGCGGCCAAACGGGACAACGTTGTTGATGCGGAATTTGAGGAAGTGAAGGATGACAAATAATGCTGCCGAAAGTCAAAGTCAGGCCTGCCTTGGCTTTGACTTTTTTTCTAGCATTCACATATTGCCATTAACCAAAGGGAAATGATAAAATAAAATTTATGTGAATGAATCGGGAGTGGATGATCAACGATGGCGAAGCGCGATTACTACGAAGTTCTCGGCGTCAGCAAAAACGCGACGAAAGACGAGATCAAAAAAGCGTACCGAAAGCTTTCGAAGCAGTATCATCCAGACATTAACAAAGCGCCGGACGCCGCGGAAAAGTTTAAAGAAATTAAAGAGGCGTACGAAGTATTGAGCGACGACGAAAAGCGGGCCCGCTACGACCGGTTCGGCCATGCCGACCCGAACGAAGCGTTTGGCGGCGGCGGATTCCAAGGCGGAGGGTTTGATTTCGGCGGCTTTAGCGGCTTTGGTGGGTTTGAAGATATTTTTGAGACGTTTTTCGGCGGCGGGCCGCGCCGGCGGGCGAGCGGGCCGCGCAAAGGGGCCGATGTGGAATACATGATGACGCTCACATTTGAGGAAGCGGCATTTGGAAAAGAAACGGAAATTGAAGTGCCGCGCGAAGAGACGTGCGAAACGTGCCATGGCAGCGGCGCCAAACCGGGCACAAGCCCCCAGCCGTGCTCACGTTGCGGCGGCAGCGGGCAAATCACGAGCGAGCAGGCGACGCCGTTTGGCCGCATCATCAACCGTCGGACATGTCCGACATGTGGCGGGACGGGCCGGTACATTCCGGAAAAATGTCCGACATGCGGCGGGACGGGCCGCGTCAAGCAACGGAAAAAGATTCATGTCAAAATCCCGGCCGGCGTCGACGACGGCCAGCAGCTGCGTGTCGCCGGCCAAGGGGAGCCAGGGGTCAACGGCGGGCCGCCGGGGGACTTGTACATCATTTTCCGCGTGGAGCCGCATGAATTTTTCGAGCGCGACGGGCTCGACATTTATTGTGAAGTGCCGCTTTCCTTTGCTCAAGCGGCGCTCGGCGATGAGATTGAGGTGCCGACGCTCTATGGCGATGTGAAGTTGAAAATTCCGGCCGGCACGCAAACGGGCACGCGCTTCCGCCTGAGAGGGAAAGGAGTGCCAAACGTGCGCGGCTATGGACAGGGGGATCAGCACGTCATCGTCCGCGTCGTGACGCCGACGAAGCTGACGGAAAAACAAAAGCAACTGCTGCGCGAGTTTGACCGGCTTGGTGGGGAGACGATGCACGACGGGCCGCACGGCCGTTTTTTTGAGAAAGTCAAAAAGGCGTTTAAAGGAGAAGCGTGAGCGCGATGAAATGGTCGGAAATCAGCATTCATACGACGCACGAGGCGGTCGAGGCGATTTCGAACATTTTGCATGAGGCCGGCGCCGGCGGCGTGGTCATTGAAGATCCGTACGATCTTGTGAAAGACCGCGATGACTGGTACGGGGAAATCGTCGAACTCAATCCGGACGATTATCCGGAAGAAGGCGTCATCATTAAGGCGTATTTGCCGGTCAACAGCTTTCTTGGCGAAACGGTCGAACAAATTAAACAAGCGATTAACAATTTATGGCTATATGATATTGACCTTGGAAAAAATAAGATTACATTGAGCGAAGTGAATGAGGAAGAGTGGGCGACGGCGTGGAAAAAGCATTATCATCCGGTGAAAGTGTCGGAGAAGTTTACGATCGTGCCGACGTGGGAAACGTATGAGCCGGTTTCCGATGATGAGTTGATCATTGAAATGGATCCGGGCATGGCGTTTGGCACCGGCACCCACCCGACGACGGTCATGTGCCTGCAGGCGCTCGAAAAATATGTGCGCCCCGGCGATGCGGTCATTGACGTCGGCACCGGCTCCGGCATTTTAAGCATCGCTGCGGCGATGCTCGGCGCCCGGTCGGTGCGGGCGTTCGATTTGGATCCGGTCGCAGTCGACAGCGCACGGCTGAACGTCAAGCTCAATAAAGTGCAGTCGGTCGTTACGGTGGCGCAAAACAATTTGCTTGACCATGTCGATGAGCCGGCTGATGTGATTGTCGCCAACATTTTGGCGGAAATCATTTTGCGTTTTGCCTCCGACGCTTTCCGGCTGCTGAAGCCGGGCGGCCGCTTCATCACCTCCGGCATCATCCAGGCGAAAAAGCAGGACGTCAAAGACGGGCTGCTGGCGGCTGGGTTTGTCATTGAGGAAGTGAACGTGATGGAAGATTGGGTCGCGTTAGTCGCCATCAAGTCGTAAACAAAGAAGGGATGTTCGTTGCAGCGATATTTCGTTTCCGAACGGGAGCGCCGAGGCGAAGTCGTCACGATCAGCGGCGCTGACGCGCACCATATCGCCCGCGTCATGCGCATGAAGCCGGGGGATGCGATCGCTTGCGTCTTTCCGGACGGGCGCACGGCTGTATGCAGCATTGAACAAATTGCCAGTGAGCATGTGCGCGCCCGTATTGTACAATGGAAGGAAGAGGGGCGCGAATTGCCGGTGCGCATTTATATCGCCCAGGGGCTGCCGAAAGGCGAAAAGTGGGAGTTTGTCATCCAAAAAGGGACGGAGCTTGGCGCCGCCGGCTTTCTGCCGTTTTTCGCCGCCCGTTCGGTCGTCAAATGGGACATGAAGAAAGCGGAGAAAAAAGTGGAACGGTGGAAAAAAATTGCGAAAGAGGCGGCCGAACAGGCGGAACGCACGTCATTGCCCGAGGTGCGGGCGCCGCTTTCGCTGGACGCGCTGCTTGCTTTTGGCGAAACGGTGGATCAACGTCTATTCGCCTATGAAGAAGAAGGGCGCGGGGGACGGCACGGTTCGCTGCCGGCGCTGCTTGCCGGCCTCAAGCCCGGCGGCACGCTGCTAGCCGTGTTCGGACCTGAGGGTGGATTTAGCCCTGAGGAGGCAAAGCGGCTCCGACAAGGCGGCTTTTTGCCGTGCAGCCTTGGCCCGCGCATTTTGCGCACGGAAACGGCGCCGCTTTATCTGCTTGCCGCGGCTTCCTATGAATGGGAGCTGCGCGCGCCAGATTGGGAGGCGGCGCAACCGTAATCAACGGTTTGAACAAATTCAGTCATGCTGCTGGCTCAGCGGCATGGCCTGCAGTGAGGTGAACAACATGCCAACAGTGGCTTTCCATACATTAGGCTGCAAAGTCAATCATTACGAAACAGAGGCGATTTGGCAGCTGTTTAAAAAGGCCGGCTACGAACGGACGGAGTTTGAGAGCCGCGCCGATGTGTATGTGATCAACACGTGCACGGTGACGAACACCGGCGACAAAAAAAGCCGCCAAGTCATCCGCCGTGCGGTGCGCCGCAATCCGGATGCCGTCGTCTGCGTGACCGGCTGCTATGCGCAAACATCGCCGGCGGAAGTGATGGCGATTCCGGGCGTCGATATTGTCATCGGCACGCAAGACCGGCATAAAATTTTGGACTACGTTGAGCAGTTTCAGCGCGAGCGCCAGCCGATCAACGCGGTCCATAACATTATGAAAACGCGCGTGTTTGAGGAAATGGATGTGCCGTCGTTCACCGACCGGACGCGGGCATCGTTGAAAATTCAAGAAGGGTGCAACAACTTTTGCACGTTTTGCATCATCCCGTGGGCGCGCGGCTTGATGCGTTCGCGCAATCCACAAGAAATCATCCGCCAGGCGCGCCAGCTTGTCGCCGCCGGCTATAAGGAAATCGTGTTGACCGGCATTCATACGGGCGGCTACGGCACCGATCTAAAAGACTATAACTTCGCAGCGCTGCTGCGCGATTTGGATGAGCAAGTGCCGGGGCTGAAACGGATTCGCATTTCGTCGATTGAGGCGAGCCAAATTACCGATGAAGTGATCGATGTGTTGCAGCGTTCGGACAAAATCGTTCGCCATTTGCACATTCCGCTTCAATCCGGGTCGAACACGGTGCTCAAGCGGATGCGCCGCAAATATACGGTGGAATTTTTCGCCGAGCGGCTTGCCCGCCTGCGGGAAGTGTTCCCGGAACTCGCCGTAACGTCCGATGTCATCGTCGGTTTTCCGGGTGAAACGGAAGAGGAATTTATGGAAACGTACCACTTTATCCGCGAGCAGCAGTTTTCCGAGCTGCACGTCTTTCCGTATTCGAAGCGGACTGGCACACCGGCGGCGCGCATGCCGGACCAAGTGGACGAAGAGACGAAACATGACCGCGTCCGCCGACTCATTGCCCTATCTGATCAGCTGGCGAAAGAATACGCGTCGCGATTTGAAGGGCACGTGCTCGAAGTCATTCCAGAAGAGCAAGACAAAGATCATCCGGGCATGTATATCGGCTATACGGACAACTATTTGAAAGTCCGTTTCCCGGGGACAGAAGAGATGGTCGGCGAACTCGTGAAAGTAAAAATCACGAAAGCCGGCTACCCGTACAACGAAGGTGAGTTTGTCCGCATTGTGCCGGATGGGGCAGCTCATTCCGTAAAGTTAAGCTCATAACCTGATATGGAGAGACAAGCACAGACACCCCAGCCTCGGCTGGGGTTTTTTTCTTCTTTTTCTCGGGAACTATACAGATGACGGCTAGTTTTTGCCTCGCAGACATGGTATGATGGTAGACGTCAGACCTTTTATTTTTTTGCAGCGGCAGAAAGGGGCAAGTGTCCATGACAGTGAACATTGCGAACATGATCGACCATACGCTGCTCAAGCCGGAGGCAACGGAAGAGCAAATCGTTCAATTATGCGCGGAGGCGAAACAGTACGGGTTTGCCTCAGTATGCGTCAACCCGTCGTGGGTGAAAACGGCGGCGCGGGAACTTTCCGGCACGGATGTCCGCGTCTGCACGGTCATCGGCTTTCCGCTTGGGGCGACAACGCCGGAAACGAAAGCGTTTGAAACGAAAAACGCCATCGAAAACGGCGCGCGCGAAGTCGATATGGTCATCAACATCGGCGCCTTAAAAAGCGGAGCCGACGACTGGGTGGAGCGCGATATTCGCGCCGTCGTCGAAGCGGCAGCCGGAAAAGCACTCGTGAAAGTAATTATTGAAACGGCGCTTTTGACGGATGATGAAAAAGTGCGCGCTTGCCAATTGGCGGTGAAAGCGGGCGCTGACTATGTGAAAACATCGACTGGGTTCTCAGGCGGCGGCGCGACGGTTGAAGACGTCGCGCTGATGCGAAAAACGGTCGGCGACAATGTGGGCGTCAAAGCTTCAGGAGGCGTTCGCGACCGGAAAACAGCTGAGGCGATGATCGAGGCTGGGGCGACGCGCATCGGGACGAGCTCCGGGGTTGCCATCGTCAGCGGCCAAACTGGGCGCGCCGATTATTAAGCCCGCTTTTGGCCATGCAAACGCAAGATGGCCGTTTCGATGATGCCGACAAACGGCAACGCGGCGGCTGAACAAATGGTGTTAAACAAGACGCTCACATGGGCGAGCTGCACATCCGGCGCCGGGCTGAGCATGGCGGCAAAACGGGCGAACGGCTCCGTCCAGAAGGCAAAGACGGCAACGCCGGCGACGTTCAGCCATAAATGGGTATAAGCGGTCAGCTGGGCTTCTTTGCTTGAACCGATGGAGGCCAGCAGCCCGGTAATGCACGTGCCGATGTTGGCGCCAAGCAATATCGCGATGGCGGCTGGAAGCGTCAACAACTGTTCGTTTAAAAACCCCATGGCGATGCCGATCGTCGCCGCGCTCGAATGGACGAGGGCGGTCAAGGCAATGCCGACGAAGAGTCCGATGGCGGTCGAGCTGTTCGTTTGCTTGAGCCAGGCGTCAACAAGCGGGTAATCGGCGAGCGGCTTGGCGAGGCTGGAGAAGCCGTTCATGGCAAACAGCAAGGCGGCAAGGCCGACGGCGATCATCCCGATGCTGTAAACGAAGCGGCGGCGTCCTATGAAGACGAGAAGTGCGCCGCCGATGAGAAGCGGAATGGCGCCGTCGCCGATATCGAGTGTCATCAGCTCGGTTGTGACGGTTGAGCCGATGTTGCTGCCTAAAATGATGCCGATGGACTGGCGAAACGATAAATAGCCGGTGGCGACGAGGCCGACCGTCATCACCATGACCGCCGAGCTGCTTTGCACGAGGGCGGTTGCCGCCATCCCGGTGAGAAATCCTTGCCATGGCGCAGCGGTAAAGCGCATGAGCCATCGTTTCAACCGATGGCCGGATAACGCGTAAAACCCGGCCTTCATCATGAACATGCCGATCAGAAAAATGGCGGTGTAAATGGCAAACAGCATCAAAAGCGGCCCCACGGGCGATCTCCCCTTTCATCCTATATGTATGGGCCTCGTCCGCGGACGATGACCACTTTTTTCGGCGCCGGGATCGCGCTTTTTTTATTGACCTTTTCCGCCGGCATGTATTATAATTGACAAGTACAATATGCAATGGTTGTTGTTCGGAGGGAGGGAAGCAGGATGTCCAAAACGATCGTCCGCAAAAACGAGTCGATCGACGACGCTCTTCGTCGCTTTAAACGCGCCGTTTCGAAAACGGGTACTTTGCAAGAAGTGAGAAAGCGCGAATTTTATGAAAAACCAAGCGTCAGACGGAAGAAAAAATCTGAAGCGGCTAGAAAGCGCAAGCACTAAGAGCATGCATTAAAGAGGGTGTATAATCGGTGAGTCTTCTCGATCGTTTGAATGACGATATGAAGCAGGCGATGAAAAACAAAGAGAAAGAAAAGCTGTCTGTTCTCCGTATGCTGAAGGCGGCGCTGCAAAACGAGGCGATCAAGCTCGGCAAAAGCCCGCTTTCGGAAGACGAAGAGCTGACCGTTCTTTCTCGTGAACTGAAGCAGCGTAAAGACTCCCTCCGCGAATTTGAAAACGCTGGCCGTTCAGATCTTGTCGAAAAAGTAAAAACCGAAATTGACATCGTTCAGTCGTATATGCCGAAACCGCTGACAGAGGACGAACTTCGCGAACTGATCGAGCAGACGATCAAGGAAGTCGGGGCTTCGTCGAAGGCGGATATGGGAAAAGTGATGAGCGCCATCATGCCGAAAGTGAAAGGCAAAGCGGACGGTTCGCTCGTCAATAAATTGGTGCAACAACAGCTTTCATAAAACAAGCAATGGGCCTTGCCGGCAGGCGGGCCCGTTGTTTTTGAAAAGCGGTGCTAGAACCCCCTTTTGTCTCATACATATGAGATGAAAGGGGGGTCTTTTTGTATGGTGAAGAAATGGCGCCAGCAGATGAAGCGGTGGATGGCGGAAAAGCTCGAGCTTCCCGCCGATATCGTCATGGATCTGCCCCGCATCACGATGGTGGGGCACATACATATTTACATTGAAAACCACCGCGGGCTGCTCGCGTTCAGCGATAAAGAGCTCCGCCTTTTGCTGCGGAACGGGCAGCTGCTTGTCCGCGGCGAACAGTTTGTCATCAAAACGATTTTGCCGGAAGAAATTTTATTGGAGGGGAAAATCAGCCAAGTCGTTTATATAGAGGAGGACAAACGATGAAAAATGAATGGGTTGACACGTTAGCCGGCAGCGTGCGTGTCAAGGCGGAAGGAAAAGGGATCGAACGGCTGATCAACGCCTGCGTGCGCCAGGGCATCGCCGTATGGAATGTGAAAAATCATAGCCGGGAGACGGCGACATTTTTCATTAAGCTCAGCGATGTCAAGCGGTTTCGCCATATCGCCCGGCAAAGCGAGTGCAAGCTTTCGTTTGTCGGGAGAAGAGGGTTGCCGTTTTTTTGGCGACGGGCGCGGCGAAACAGCGGGTTTGGGCTCGGGCTGCTCCTTTTTGCGGCCATTGTATTTCTGCTGTCCAACGTTGTGTGGAGCATTGACATTGAAGGCGCCTCCCCCGAGACAGAACATCAAATCGTCCGCGAACTAAAACGGATGGGCGTCGAGCGCGGCGTGTTTCAATTCCTGCTCGATGACCCGGAAACGTTGCAAAGGAAACTGACCGAACGCATCCATGACATTACATGGGTCGGCGTCGAGTGGGAAGGGACGTCGCTGCATTTCCGCGTCGTGGAAAAAGAAATTCCGGAACCGAAAGAACCGATCCCCCCGCGCCATTTAGTCGCCAAAAAAGAGGCGGTGATCGCCGATTTGTTCGTTGAAGAAGGACAACCGCTCGTTTCCGTCAATGATTATGTACAAAAAGGTCAGCTTCTCGTTTCCGGCGTGATCGGCGCCGAGGGGAGAACGAAATTTGTACCGGCGACCGGAAAGGTGCTTGGCGAGACATGGTACAAGTCCACCGTTGTCCTGCCGCTTGAGACGACGTTTCATGTGTTGACCGGCGCGTTCGCCGAACGGCATTATATCGCAATGGGCCGCTTTTCCCTTCCAATCTGGGGGTGGGAGAAGCCGGCGTTCGCCCATACGGTCATCGAAACGAAAAAGCGGCCGTTTCGGTTTTGGAAATGGGACTTGCCGGTGTATTACGAGCGTGTTACGATTCGTGAAGCCGAGGAAGTGAAACGGAGCTATACGTGGGAAGAGGCGTTTGCAGAAGCGAAAAAGATCGCCCGCCGCGAGCTGCGGGCCAAGCTGCCGGAAGAGGCGGTCATTCGCGGCGAAAAAGTTTTGCATCAGACGAAAGAGAATGGTAAAGTAAGGGTAGAATTGCATTACGAAGTCATCGAAAATATTGCTGTACCACAACCCATCGTTCAAGGAGATTGAGAATGTCAGAGCAGTTTGTCACGATCAGCCAACACGTGCGCAATCAACAGGAAGCGGCGGCGCTCTTTGGCGTTCATGACGCCCATTTAAAGCGGATTGAGGAAGAGCTTGGCGTGTCGATTGTGACGCGCGGGGAGACGGTCAACGTCTCCGGAACGCCGCAGCAAGTCCAGCTCGTCGATGAGCTGCTTCGCCATTTATTGATTGTCATCCGCAAAGGGGTGGCCGTCAGCGAGCGCGACATCATCTATGCCGTCCAGCTGGCGAAAAAAGGGGCGCTTGACGGCCTCATCCAGCTGTACGAAGAAGAGATTACGAAAAATGCCAAAGGGAAGTCGATCCGCGTCAAAACGCTCGGCCAGCGTTATTACGTGGCGGCGATTGAACAACACGACTTGACGTTTGGCATCGGGCCGGCCGGCACCGGGAAAACGTACTTGGCGGTTGTCATGGCGGTGAAGGCGCTGAAAAACGGCAGCGTCAAACGCATCATTTTGACCCGACCGGCTGTCGAGGCGGGGGAAAGCCTCGGCTTTTTGCCCGGCGACTTGAAGGAGAAAGT
Organism: Geobacillus sp. WSUCF-018B; assembly: GCF_002809985.1. Classification (NCBI taxonomy): domain Bacteria; kingdom Bacillati; phylum Bacillota; class Bacilli; order Caryophanales; family Anoxybacillaceae; genus Geobacillus; species Geobacillus sp. WSUCF-018B. Next base: position 61,618 of record NZ_PIJF01000004.1, on the reverse strand, counting down.
CGACCCGTATTTGCGCCCGCTGTACGATGCGCTAAACGACGTGCTCGGAGCGGAGTACGTGCAGCGCCTCATTGAACGCGGCACGATTGAGATCGCTCCGCTCGCCTATATGCGTGGCCGGACGCTTGAGGATGCGTTCGTCATTCTGGACGAAGCGCAAAATACGACGCCGGCGCAAATGAAAATGTTTTTAACCCGGCTTGGTTTTGGGTCAAAAATGGTGATCACCGGCGATATTTCCCAAGTCGACCTGCCAAAAGGAGTCGAGTCGGGGCTGTCGGTCGCGAAGCGCATTTTGGCTTCCATCAGCGGCATTGCTTTTGTGTTTTTGGAGCAGTCTGATGTTGTTCGCCATCCGCTTGTGGCGAAAATTATTAATGCCTACGATGAGGCCGGCTTATAGAGCACAGACCGGGATGGATGGCACAGCTTTTCTTACAAAGCGAGGGGAAAACCGGTGGGAAGGCTTCGTTTTTTTCTCGAGCGGACAAAAGACGTCCGCTTCGTCCGCTTTTGGCTGTTTTTGTTTTTGGCTGCGCTGTTGTTTGCTGTGTTGTACTGGCAAGTGAAACCGCGCCAATATGAGCTGCGCCTGTTTGACGTCGCTAAAGAAACGATCCGCTCGCCGGTGACGGTTGAGGACAAAGAAGCGACAGCCAGGCTGAAAGAAGAAGCAGCCGCCAAAGTGGCAGACGTTTATACGTTGAAAAAAGAATATGCCGAAAACCGTGTCGATCTTCTTTCCTCGCTGTTTGCCGCCATTGAGAGCGTGCAAAACGAGGCGGGTTCGGGCCGTTCGCCCGGTGATTTGACAGCGAAGCTCGAGGAACGGCTGCCGCCGGAGTGGTTTGCCTACCTGTCCTCTGAAGAATGGCGGCGGCTGCTCAGCGCTTCTCCCGGTGAACTCGAGACAGCCAAAGAAGCAGCGTTGACAGCCGTGCATGCGGCCATGAGCGAGCGCATTTCCCAGGCGGAGCTTGACGAGGCGCGCGCGAAAGCAGCGACAGAGCTCAAGTATGCGGCGCTGTCGCCGGCGTTGCGCGAAACCGTCGCCAAGTTGTGCCGGCAGGCTGTCATTCCGAACGTCGTCTACGACCGGACGGCGACGGAAGAAAAGCGGCGGCAGGCGATGGATGAAGTGAAGCCGGTGAAAATTTTGCAAGGGCAAGTGATCGTGGAGGAAGGGCAATTTATTACGAGTGACATTTACCACCGGCTTGAGCTCGTCGGCCTGCTTGGCGGCGGACGCCCGCATTGGCCGGCCGCGGGGCTTTGTTTGTTCGTGCTGCTCTTGCTTGCGCCGCTCGTTTACTATTTCCGCGCCGAGAAGACGAATGAAAACTTGCTGCTTTATGGAGCGGTGTTCACGTTGATGATGGCGGTGACGGTGCTCATTCGCCTGCTGCCGTCCGGCGGGGCCGTTTCGGCCGGCTATCTCGTTCCGGCAGCGTTCGGTCCGATGCTTGTCCGCGTGCTGCTTGGCGAGCGGCTGGCGGTGATGACCGCCATCATTGGGGCGGTGTGCGGCAGCATCTTGTTTAATGAAGAAATCGGGGCGACTGGCGCCGTATCGGTGTCCTTGGCTGTTTATTTGCTCGCTGGCGGCCTGGCTGGGACGTTTTGCCTGCCGAAGGAGCTGGCGAAGGCGAAAATTTGGCGGGCCGGTGTGCTTGTTGCCGTCGTCAATACGGGTTTGCTCCTATCGTTGTTGCTAATGAAAAATGGCCGCTACTCGCTGGCTGAGATCGGCCTTTTTCTTCTCATGGCGGCGGCCTCCGGCATTTTCTCCGCCATTTTGACGATCGGGCTGCTGCCGGTGTTTGAGACGGCATTCGGCATTTTGTCGCCGCTTCGCCTCATTGAGCTGTCGAATCCAAATCACCCGCTGTTGCGCAAATTGTTGACGGAGGCGCCGGGGACGTATCATCACAGCATCATGGTCGCCAATTTGGCGGAAGCGGCGTGCGAGGCGATCGGCGCCGACGGCTTGCTAGCGCGCGTCGCCTGCTATTACCACGACATCGGCAAGACAAAGCGGCCCCGCTATTTCATTGAAAACCAAATGGGCGGCAATCCGCACGATCATTTGTCGCCGCAATTGAGCAAAAATATTATTATCGCCCATGTCACCGACGGCGTCGCCTTGCTTCGCAAGCACCGGCTGCCAAAGGAGATTGTCGACATCGCCGAACAGCATCATGGCACGACGCTGCTCAAGTATTTTTATCATAAAGCGCTCGAGCAAACGGGAGTGGTCTCCGAAGCCGAGTTCCGCTATCCCGGGCCGAAGCCGCAGACGAAAGAGGCGGCGGTCATCAACATTGCCGACAGCGTCGAGGCGGCTGTCCGTTCGTTGGCCAACCCCTCGCAGGAAAAAATCGAAAAGATCGTCCGGGGGATCATCGCCGACCGCCTGCAGGACAACCAGTTGAACGAGTGCGACATCACGATGAAAGAGTTGGAGATCGTCGCCCGTTCGCTTTGTGAGACGCTCAACGGCGTCTTCCATTCGCGCATTGAATACCCGGAAGTACGAAAGGAAAAGGTGAAGCATGCATGACCATTCACATCGACTTTATCGACGAAACGGGCGAAGTGACCGCAGAGCAGCTTGAGATGCTCGAGCAACTCCTTCGCGAAGCGGCAGCGAGCGAGAACGTGCCGGACGGGGCGGAAGTGGGCGTCTCATTCGTGGACAACGAGCGCATTCGCCTGATGAACCGCGACTATCGCGGCAAAGACGCTCCGACTGATGTGCTTTCGTTCGCGTTGGAAGAGGAAGGAGAGGGCGAAGTCGACATCATCGGCGCCGATATGCCGCTGGTGCTTGGCGACATCGTCATCTCCATTCCGAAGGCGAAAGAGCAAGCGGCGGAATACGGGCATTCGTTCATGCGCGAGCTCGGGTTTTTGGCTGTGCACGGTTTTTTGCATTTGCTTGGCTATGACCACGAAACGGAAGAGGAAGAGCGCGTCATGTTTGCCAAGCAAGAGGAAATATTGACGCGGTTCGGATTGACGCGATAGCCATGCGAGGTGCGAGGGAACGGGATCGTTTCGCCTGGGCTTGGGCGGGAATGAAGGCGGCGGTGAAGGAGGAGGCGCATTTGCGTTTTCACTTGGCGGCCGCCGTTGTTGCCTTTGCGCTCGGTTTCGCTGTCGGGCTGTCGCGCTGGGAGTGGATTGTGTTAGTGCTGACAGTTGGTGCGGTCGTTATACTCGAGCTGGTGAATACAGCCATCGAGCGCACGGTCGACTTGGTGACAGGGGAGTTTCACCCGCTGGCGAAAGCGGCGAAAGATATCGCTGCTGCGGCTGTGCTCGTGGCTGCCGGGGTTGCTGTCATCATCGGGGCGCTGCTGTTTTGGCCGCATCTTCGCTGAACGAACGAGAGAGAAAATTCTAATTTTTCTGTTACATTTTCGTTTCAAATGATGAAATTGGCGGCGATTTTTTGTAAAATAAAAGAAAGCAGCGTTTGCTTTCAGGAAAGGAAGAGCCATTCATGGAGATCGAACAGCTCATTGCCGAAGCGAAAAAAGCGCGCGAATTCGCATACGTGCCTTATTCGAAATTCAAAGTCGGCGCCGCGTTGCTGACGAAAGACGGCAGTGTGTACCGCGGCTGCAACATTGAAAACGCCGCTTACAGCGTGTGCAATTGCGCGGAGCGGACCGCGCTGTTTAAGGCGTATTCCGAAGGGGAAACGGAGTTTGCCGCCCTCGCGGTCATTGCCGACACTCCCCGCCCGGTTCCGCCGTGCGGCGCATGCCGTCAAGTGATCGCTGAGCTTTGCCCAAGTGATATGAAAGTCATTTTGGCCAATATCAACGGCGATGTCAAAATCGTCACCGTTCAAGAACTGCTGCCAGATGCTTTTTCAGCGGAGGATATGCATGAATAAGGAAGGATACAAATCAGGGTTTGTTGCCATTATCGGAAGACCGAACGTAGGAAAATCGACGTTTTTAAACCGTGTCGTCGGGCAAAAAATCGCCATTATGAGCGACAAGCCGCAGACGACGCGCAATAAAATCCAAGGCGTGTACACGGATGAGGACGCGCAAATCATTTTTATCGACACTCCCGGGGTGCATAAACCGAAGCATAAACTCGGCGATTTTATGATGAAAGTGGCGCTCAATGCGCTGCGCGAAGTCGATTTGATTTTGTTTATGGTCAATGCCGAGGAAGGGTTTGGGCGCGGCGAGGCGTTCATTATGGAGCGCTTGAAAGAAGTCGATACGCCGGTGTTTTTGGTGATCAACAAAATCGACCGCGTTCACCCGGATGAGCTGCTGCCGCTCATTGACCAGTACAAGGATTTGCACCCGTTTGCGGAAATTGTGCCGATTTCAGCGCTTGAAGGAAACAATGTCGAGCGTCTGCTGGAGCAAATTAAAGAGCGGTTGCCGGAAGGACCGCAATATTATCCGCCGGATCAAGTCACCGACCATCCGGAGCAGTTTATCATCGCCGAGCTCATTCGCGAGAAAGCGCTTCACTTGACGCGCGAGGAAGTTCCACATTCGATCGCCGTCGTCGTCGAACGCATTGAGCGGCGCGAAGAGACGGGCACGGTTTACGTCGGGGCTGTCATCGTTGTTGAGCGCGATTCGCAAAAAGGGATCATCATCGGCAAGCAAGGCCGGATGTTAAAGGAAATCGGACAGCGGGCGCGCGCTGACATTGAGGCGCTGCTTGGATCCAAAGTGTTTTTGGAGCTGTGGGTGAAGGTGCAAAAGGACTGGCGCAACCGCCTTTCGCAGTTGCGCGACTTCGGGTTTCGCGAGGACGAGTATTGACGGCTAGAAAATTTTACGCGACATAAACGGGTTTTGACCGAGCCAACCTATAGGTAAAACCACCAATATGCAATGCCTGCAGGCGGAAAGAGGTGTCATTCCATGCTTGAGTTTACGTGGAAGTTGTTTAGCCAAACAGGCAATATTGATACGTACCTTCTGTTTAAAGAGCTGGAGCGGGAACAACGGTTTGGCGGTGAAGAACAAAACGCCGAACAGGAAGAAATCGACCAGCCGATCTCGTAGTATCGTCGTTGGCTGAAGCGGTGGTGATTCGATGTTTGAGAAGTGCGAAGCGATCGTGATGCGGACCATCGATTATGGCGAGACGAATAAAATTGTCACATTGTTTACAAGGGAATGGGGAAAGGTGGCTGTGATGGCGCGAGGTGCGAAAAAGCCAAGCAGCCGCCTTTCTGCTGTTACGCAGCCGCTCGCCTATGGCCATTATTTGATCCGCCGCAGCCGCGGCGTCGGCGTTCTCCATCAAGGGGAGCTCATTGATTCGATGCGGGCGCTGCGTGAAGATTTGTTTGCCGCTGCCTATGCCGCGTATATTGTGGAGCTCACCGACAAAAGCACAGAAGAGCAAAAGCGCAATCCGTACTTGTTTGAGCTGTTGCGGCAGACGTTACAGTATATGAGCGAAGGGCGCGATTTAGAGATCATGGCGTTGATTTATGAGATGAAAATGCTCCCAGTGCTCGGCATTCCGCCGGTGCTTGACCGTTGCGCGCGCTGCGGGGCGACAGAAGGGAGCGTCTCGTTTTCGGTCAAGGAGGCGGGCTTCCTTTGTCATCGCTGCGAGGAGGCCGACCCGCACCGGATGCCGTTGTCGCCGGCGTCGGCCCGGCTGTTGCGCCTGTTTTTCCATATTGATCTTGCCCGGCTGGGCGCGATTTCGGTCAAAGAAACGACAAAGGCGGAATTGAAGGCGGTGCTGTCGGCGTACTACGATGAATATGCCGGCCTGTCGCTGAAGGCGAAACGCTTTTTGCAGCAAATGAGCGTGCTGAAAGACACACTCGCCCCCGATAGCGGCCAGGATGCTTAATTTTCCTTGTAAACGCGTGATGTAGTATAATATAAACAAGGATGATAGCGTGTGGGACCTTTTGGCAAGGTGGTGAGCGACGATCGAACTGAATAAACGCCAGGAACAAATTTTGCAAATTGTCAAAGACTACGGGCCGATCACCGGCGAGAGCATCGCCGAAAAGCTGAACTTGACGCGGGCGACGCTGCGGCCCGATCTCGCGATTTTGACGATGGCCGGCTATTTGGAAGCGCGGCCGCGCGTCGGTTATTTTTATACCGGAAAAACTGGCACGCAGCTGTTCGCCGATAAGATTAAAAAATTAAAAGTTGAAGACTACCAGTCCATCCCGGTCGTCGTCAACGAAAACGTGAGCGTCTATGATGCGATCGTCACGATGTTTTTGGAAGACGTCGGCACGCTGTTTGTCGTCGATGAGGAGTCGCTTCTTGCGGGCGTTTTGTCGCGCAAAGACTTGCTGCGCGCGAGCATCGGCAAACAGGAACTGACAGCGATTCCCGTTAATATTATCATGACAAGGATGCCGAACATCGCTGTTTGTTATAAAGATGATCCGCTGATTGAGGTGGCCGAACGGCTGATCGAGAAGCAAATCGACGCTATGCCGGTCGTGCGCAAAACGGAGAAGGGGTATGAAGTGATCGGCCGCATTACGAAAACGAATATGACGAAAGCGTTCGTCTCATTAGCCAAAGACGATGTGTGAGCGAAAAGGAGGAACAAAATGAATCAACGCCTCGTTTATGTCGTATCCGACTCGGGCGGGGAGACGGCTGAGCTTGTCGTCAAGGCGGCGGCCAGCCAGTTTTACGCCTCGCCGGTTCAAATCAAGCGCGTTCCATACGTAGAGGATAAAACGACGTTAGCCGAAGTGGTCGCGTTGGCCAAAATGAACCAAGCCATTATTGCCTTTACGCTCGTTGTTCCGGAAATGCGCGAATTTTTGCTTGCCGAGGCGGCGCGCGAAGGGGTGGTCGCTTACGATATCATCGGCCCGCTCATCGAAAAAATGAGCGGCTTGTTCCAGCTGACGCCAAGGTATGAGCCGGGCCAGGTGCGCGTGCTCGACGAAGATTACTTCAAAAAAATCGAAGCGATCGAATTCGCCGTCAAATACGACGACGGCCGCGACCCACGCGGCATTTTGCGCGCTGATATTGTGTTGATCGGCGTATCGCGCACATCGAAAACGCCGCTGTCGCAATACTTGGCGCATAAGCGGCTGAAGGTGGCAAACGTACCGATCGTTCCGGAAGTCGAGCCGCCCGAGCAGCTGTTTCAAGTCGGGCCAGGCAAATGCTTCGGTTTGAAAATCAGCCCGGACAAGCTGCTGTCGATCCGCCGCGAGCGTTTGAAATCGCTCGGCTTGAACGACCAAGCCATCTATGCGAACATGGATCGCATTAAAGAAGAGCTGGCTTATTTTGACGAAGTCGTAAAAAAAATCGGCTGCGATGTCATCGATGTAACGAACAAAGCTGTGGAAGAAACGGCAAGCATCATTATGAAAAAGTTGAAGTGTTAAGAACGTTGGATCCGCCTGTTTTGTCCGCACGATTTCCTGCCGGTAATCGTGCGCTTTTTTATGGCATACGTCCCTGAGTTATATTATAATAAAAAATTGTGGGAAAAATGACCCTGCATAGGTTTAGAGCGGGCATAAGGCGAGTAAACTATTTATAGCTGTTTGTCAAGGAAAACAAGGGAAAAGTTTTCGACAAAAACCGCCGGGCGCCCGAAAAAAAAGAAGGATTTTTGGGGATGATGTAGAATAATAGGGGGTGTGAAGCCTTCCCTTGCTTTAGGGGCCAGGTTGTCCGCTGCAACAAAGTCAAAAAAAATGAAATGTTCCCTTTGGCCTTGAAATATAATATATCGAAGCGCCCTTTCGCCAGCTTGACGCCGTTTGCTTTACGGAGGCGGCGGACGGATTGGGAGGGCCGGCTGTTGCGGGCAAGGGGGAAGGCAAAACGGAGGAATTGAAAAAATTTGTCGAAAGTAAAAGGGAAATCGGCTGACAGCCGAGAATAAATTAAATTATGATACGGGGTTGTTCGTATGGGACATCGCATTCCCGAAGAAACGATTGAAGCCATTCGCCGCGGCGTCGATATTGTGGATGTCATCGGCGAATACGTCCAGCTGAAACGGCAGGGCCGCAACTATTTTGGCTTATGCCCCTTTCATGGGGAAAAGACGCCGTCGTTTTCCGTTTCTCCGGAAAAGCAAATTTTCCACTGCTTCGGTTGCGGAGCAGGAGGGAATGCCTTCACGTTTTTAATGGACATCGAGGGCATTCCGTTTGTGGAAGCGGCCAAACGGCTTGCGGCCAAGGCAGGCGTCGATTTGTCCGTCTATGAGCTGGATGTTCGCGGGCGCGATGACGGTCAGACGGACGAGGCGAAGGCGATGACGGAAGCGCATGCCTTGCTGAAACGATTTTACCATCATTTGCTTGTTCATACAAAAGAAGGACAAGCCGCGCTTGATTACTTGCAGGCGCGCGGATGGACAAAAGAAACGATCGACCGGTTTGAAATCGGCTATGCCCCGGATGCACCCGATGCGGCGGCCAAGTTGCTGGAGAGCCATTCCTTTTCTCTTCCGATGATGGAAAAGGCGGGGTTGTTGACGAAAAAAGAGGACGGGCGATACGTCGACCGGTTCCGGAACCGCATTATGTTTCCGATCCACGACCACCGCGGCGAAACGGTGGGGTTTTCCGGCCGCCTGCTCGGCGAAGGGCATCCGAAATATGTCAACAGCCCAGAAACGCCCGTTTTCCGCAAAGGGGCGATTCTATACCACTTTCATGCGGCGCGGGTGCCGATCCGCAAGCGGCAGGAGGCGCTGCTTGTCGAAGGGTTTGCCGATGTCATTTCCGCAGCGCAGGCCGGCATCGATTATGCCATTGCGACGATGGGGACGTCGCTGACCGAGGAGCAGGCGCGCATTTTGCGCCGCCATGCGGACACTATAACGATTTGTTATGACGGCGACGGCGCCGGGATCGAAGCCGCTTGGCGCGCTGCTGAGCAGCTGAGCGCATTGGGATGCCGCGTCAAGGTGGCATCCCTTCCGAACGGTCTTGACCCGGATGAATATATACGTGTTTATGGCGGTGAACGGTTTGCTGGAGAAGTGGCTGCCGCCCGGCCGCTCGTGGCGTTTAAAATGGCGTATTTGCGGCGCGGAAAAAATTTGCAGGAAGAAGGCGACCGGCTCCGTTATATCGAGGAAGCGCTCCGAGAAATCAGCAAGCTGTCGAGCCCGGTGGAACAAGATTATTATTTGCGCCAGCTTGCGGATGAGTTTTCGTTGTCGCTTTCCGCTCTTCATGAGCAGCTGTCCCGCAGCCAGCGCGAGAGGACAAAGCCGCGGGAGGCGCCCGATGGGGAAACCGCGCGGCCGATGCTGGCGAAAAAGCTGCTGCCGGCTTTTCAAAATGCGGAACGGCTGCTGCTTGCTCATATGATGAGAAGCCGCGATGTGGCGCTGATCGTTCAAGAGCGGATTGGCGGCCGGTTTAACATCGAGGAGCATCGGGCGTTAGCCGCTTATATTTACGCCTTTTACGAAGAAGGGCATGAAGCCGACCCGGGCGCGCTCATCTCAAGAATCCCCGGCGAGTTGCAGCCGCTCGCGAGCGAGCTGTCGCTTTTATTGATCGCAGATGACGTTTCCGAACAGGAGCTCGAGGATTATATCAGGCATGTGTTGAATCGCCCGAAATGGTTAATGCTAAAGGAAAAAGAACAAGAAAAAACGGAAGCGGAGCGAAGAAAGGACTTTTTGACAGCTGCCCGCATCGCCAAAGAAATGATTGAAATGAAAAAAATGTTATCTTCCTCATAATATGGTGGTATGAGTTTTTAAAGGAGGTAATGAAATGGCCGAAAAACCAGCCCAATCAAAGCAGGCCGAGGCGGCTGCCGGCGAAACGCTGGAGCAGGTGAAAGAGCAGCTCGCTGAGCTCGGCAAGAAGCGCGGCATCCTCACATACGAAGAAATTGCCGAGCGGCTTTCCGGCTTTGATTTGGACTCCGACCAAATGGACGAATATTATGAATACTTGGCTGACCAAGGCATTGAAGTCATCAGCGAATCCGATTTGGAAGCCGATCCGGACATCGATGAGCTGGCCAAGGAGGAGGAATTCGACTTAAATGACTTATCCGTTCCTCCCGGCGTGAAAATCAATGACCCGGTGCGCATGTACTTAAAAGAAATCGGCCGTGTCCCCCTTTTATCAGCGGAAGAAGAAATTGAGCTGGCGAAGCGGATCGAGCAAGGCGATGAAGAGGCGAAGCGCCGGCTGACGGAAGCCAACCTCCGCCTCGTCGTCAGCATTGCCAAACGGTATGTCGGCCGCGGCATGCTTTTCCTCGATTTGATCCAGGAAGGGAACATGGGGCTGATCAAGGCGGTTGAAAAGTTTGATTACCGCAAGGGCTACAAGTTCAGCACGTACGCGACGTGGTGGATCCGCCAAGCCATCACAAGGGCGATCGCCGATCAAGCGCGGACGATCCGCATCCCGGTGCATATGGTCGAAACGATCAATAAACTGATCCGCGTCCAACGGCAGCTGCTCCAAGACCTCGGGCGCGAACCAACGCCGGAAGAAATCGCCGAGGAAATGGATTTGACACCGGAAAAAGTGCGGGAAATTTTGAAAATCGCCCAAGAACCGGTGTCGCTCGAGACGCCGATCGGCGAGGAAGATGACTCGCATCTTGGCGATTTCATCGAAGACCAAGACGCGACATCGCCATCCGAGCACGCTGCTTACGAGCTGTTGAAAGAGCAGCTCGAAGATGTGCTTGATACGCTGACGGATCGCGAGGAAAATGTGCTGCGTCTCCGCTTCGGGCTTGACGACGGACGGACGCGGACGCTCGAAGAAGTCGGCAAAGTGTTCGGCGTGACGCGCGAACGCATCCGTCAAATTGAAGCCAAAGCGTTGCGCAAGCTGCGTCATCCAAGCCGCAGCAAACGGCTGAAAGACTTTTTAGAGTAACCGGTTTGTTCGATAGTTTACTTCTTCGGAAGTAAACTATTTTTTCTTTCTTTATGGGAAAGGTGGTCTATCTATGAATCGGCAACGACGGGAAACGATCATCCAAGAAATCGAATATTGGAAACGTTCGCGCCTTCTGCCGGAACATTATTGCGACTATTTGCTCGCGTTGTACACGGAAGGAGACGCCCGTTCGCACGGACGACGGTGGCGCAGCTCGCTCGCCGCTGGTCTCTGTTTATTGCTTCCAGCCGCTGCTCTTGTCATTTATTTTACTGAATTGTCATTCGTTTTGCAAACACTCCTTTTGTCCCTTTTTTTGGCCGCGTGCCTCTTGCTCGTTTGGCGATGGCGGAAAGAGCGGCAGCTCCTTCATTTTCCGCTGATCGGCAGCGCGTGGCTGTTGCTTGTGGAGACGGTTGCTGTCAGCAGCCATTACTTTCCTGGCCAAACCGGTGCGCTTACGGTGACTGTGCTGGCGAACTGTGCCATTTGGCTTGCCATTGGCCGCCTGTTTCGCCTCCGTTACTTTTTTCTTTCTGCCGTTGTCGGTGGGGCGCTTATGGCGGTGGTTGTTTGGTGGCGATGAAGCCGGTTGTTTTTGTTTTGGAAACTTAGGGCTTTTCCTTGTCCGCTATTTACAGTAAAATAAAATTGTTTGCATCGTTCTTTATCATACATAAGGGAGGTAAAAGAGATGAACCGCAATCCGCTCATCCCGTTTTTCATCATTATGGCATTCGGGATTGTGCTGACGTTCGTCTTGTCGTTTAAAGGACTAGGCGATGCGAAGGAAATGGCCAAAGAGAAAAAAGGCGGCGAAAAAACGGAGCAGGCTGCTGAATTTAATCCGGAGCAGTTTTACCAACAAACGTGCGTCAGCTGTCACGGACAAAATTATGAAGGCGGCATGGGTCCGGCATTAAAAGGAGTTGGCGAACGGTTATCGGCGGACCAAATCAAAGATGTCCTGCAAAACGGCCGCGGCGGCATGCCGGGTGGGCTTGTGCCGGCTGACAACATCGACGCGATGACGAAATGGCTCGCCGGTTTAAAATAATGGATGGTGAACATCCCTTTGCTTTTGGCAGAGGGATGTTTTGTTTAGTACAATAGAGGCGCGCGACCTTGAGAACAGGAAAGGAGGAAGGAGCGGCCGCCTTCGCCCAGCGGTGGAAGGAAGGCGGGCTGCACCAAAGGAGCCATGAACGAGTTTCGCCTATCAAAGCGGTTGGCAACGGTCGCTTCCTTCATTCCGAAAGGAGCCGTGCTCGCTGACATTGGGTCGGATCATGCGTATTTGCCTTGCTATGCCTGCCTGCACGGGTATGTGTCAAAAGCCATTGCCGGCGAGGTCGCTGACGGCCCGATTCGCTCCGCGCAGCAACAAGTGGAAAAGACGGGGCTTTCCGACCGCATTTCGGTGCGCAAAGGAGACGGATTGGCTGTCATCGCTCCGGGGGAAGTGGATTGCATCACGATCGCCGGCATGGGCGGCTCCCTTATCACCCGCATTTTGGATGAGGGGAAAGAAAAGCTCGTCGGTGTCCAACGGCTCATTTTGCAGCCGAACATTGGCGCTGAACTGATCCGCCGCTGGCTCTTCGATCATGGGTGGGAGTTGATTGCCGAACGCATACTGAAGGAAGATGGGCAAATTTACGAAGTGCTTGTCGCCGAGCGCGGCGACGCCCGGCGGCCGTACCGCCATCTGGAGGCGGAATTGCTCCTTGGGCCGTTTTTGCGCCGGGAAAACAGCGAGGTGTTCCGCGAAAAATGGCAGCGCGAGCTTCTGCATTGGAAACGGATTATCGCCGATTTGGCGGAGAAAGGGGAAAGCGAGGCGGCTAGGGTGAAAATGCGCGAACTGGAGAAAAAAGTCCAATTGGTAGAGGAGGCGTTGCGATGAGCCGGGTTCCGTACGGTCATGAAGTTATTCAGCTTGTGGAACGGCTTGCCCCGAAACAGCTCGCCATGGAAGGGGACCGGATCGGCCTGCAAATCGGGACGTTGAACAAGCCGGTCCGGAAAGTGATGATCGCCCTCGACGTGCTGGAAGACGTCGTCGCCGAAGCCATCAATCAACGAGTCGATTTGATTATCGCCCATCATCCGCCGCTCTACCGCCCGCTTAAGCAGCTGTTGACGGACGACGGGCACGGGCGGACGATCGCGGCGTGCATCAAGCACGACATCGCTGTGTATGCCGCCCACACGAATTTAGACGTCGCATTTGGCGGGGTCAATGATTGGCTCGCCGAGGCGCTTGGTTTAAGCGAGACGGCGGTGCTCGTGCCAACATATACAGAACCGTTGAAAAAGCTCGTTGTCTACGTGCCGGCGAGTCATGCCGAGGCGGTGCGGGCGGCGTTAGGCGATGCCGGCGCCGGCCATATCGGACGCTACAGCCATTGCACGTTCAACAGCCACGGCATCGGAACGTTTTTGCCGGAAGAAGGAGCGCAGCCGTTTATCGGGGAACAAGGGAAGCTCGAAGAAGTGGAGGAAGTGCGCATTGAGACGATCGTTCCTGCTTCCTTGGAACGGAATGTCATTCAAGCGATGCTGGCTGCCCATCCGTATGAAGAAGTGGCCTATGATCTTTATCCGCTTGACAACGAGGGGCGCCGCTTTGGGCTTGGCCGCATCGGGAGGCTGCCGCAGCCGGTGACGCTGCGCGCCTTCGCCGAACAAGTGAAAACCGCATTTTCCGTCCCGGCCGTGCGCGTCGTCGGCCGGCTCGATGACCTTGTGCAAACCGTCGCCGTACTGGGCGGGGACGGGAACAAGTTTGTCGCTGCTGCCGCCTCGGCTGGAGCGGACGTGTACGTGACCGGCGATGTGTACTACCATACGGCCCATGACGCCCAGGCGCTCGGCTTGCGCCTTGTCGACCCGGGCCATAATGTTGAAAAAGTGATGAAGCAAGGATTAGCCCGCTATTTAATGGCAGAGCTCCGGAAGCGGCAGTGGGAAACGGACGTGATCGCCTCCAGCGTTCATACGGATCCGTTTCAGTTCATCTAAGCGGCAAGCGAAAAAGGCTGTTCCACCAGGCGGTTTTGCCGACTGCGGGACAGCCTTTGTTTATAAACGGGGCGAGCTGTTACTCGTCTTTCTTTGCTTTTACTTTTGGCAAAATTTTGTGCAGCGGCACTTTCCGCTCCCGCTGCCATGTCGCCGGGTCGTTCGGGTCAAATTGCTCGAGGAAGTCGATCACTTCCTTGGTGATCGGCGTTGGGGTCGAAGCGCCGGCGGTGACGGCGACTTTTTTGGCATTTTTTATCCAATTGATGTCGATTTCCGTGACATCCGCGACGCGGTACGCTTTCGTGCCGGCAATTTCTTCCGACACTTGGGCGAGGCGATTGGAGTTGTTGCTGCGCGGGTCGCCGACAACGATCGTCACGTCGGCGTCCTTTGCCTGTTCGGCGACCGCTTCTTGCCGGAGCTGGGTCGCGAGGCAAATTTCTTTATGCATTTCCACGTGCGGGTACTTTTCCTTCACTTTCGCCATAATATCGGCGACGTCCCACTGGCTCATTGTCGTTTGGTTCGTCACCATAAGGCGCTTGTTTTCCAACGCGAGCCGTTCGACATCGTCGACCGTTTCCACAAGGTGAATGCGCTCCGGATTGATGCCGACCGCTCCTTCCGGCTCCGGGTGCCCTTTTTTGCCGATGTAAATGATGTCATAGCCATCCGCGAGCTTTTGTTCGATCAAGCGGTGTGTTTTCGTCACATCCGGGCACGTTGCATCGATCGTGACCAGCCCTTTTTCGAGCGCCCGCTTTTTCACTTCCGGCGATACGCCGTGGGCGGTGAAAATGACCGTGCCGCGGTCGATTTTTTCCAAAATCTCAAGCCGGTTTTCTCCATCGAGTGTAATAATGCCTTCTTCGGCAAACGCATCGGTGACGTGTTTGTTATGGACGATCATTCCAAGAATATAAATGGGCCTTGGCAATGACGGATCCAAAGCCGCATTGCGGGCGATCACCATCGCATCGACAACCCCGTAGCAATATCCGCGCGGGGTGATTTTAATGACTTCCATCGTTTTCCCTCCCTGCCGCCGACCGTGCGGCGGTTGTTCACCTTTCATTATATCGGAGAGCGGAAGGGAAGACAAAGAATAATCGCCCCAAACGGCAACAAGCAGCGCTGGGGCGGAAAATGGCTATATATACAGCTTGGGGGTTGATGGTTTGGGTGCGGCTGGCGTGCGCTTTTCTGCTAGCTCTTCGCGCTTTGGCCGCGGAACGGGGCGTTTCTTGGCCGCCTGCCCTCCTGATTTTCGTTTCTCCTCTTCAGCCGGTGCGCGCTCCGGTTGGGTGGGGTTCTCCTCTTTTTTATCAGCTGGTTTCAACTCACGAAAAATGCGGATCATCGCCGGAAGATTGCGGATGAGCGGCCCGTACTGCTGCACCATTGGCATGACGTTTTGTGCGATGCCGAGCATTTTTTGCACGTTGTTTAACATGCCGATAAACCCGCTGCCTGTGTTGGCTGTTGTGGCGGCGTTGGCGGCTGTGTTTTGCAATAGCGGCATCCCCCATGGAGATGGGACCGCCGTTGGCGGCTGCCCGCGGGAAAATAAACGGGCTAGCAGGCCGCCTGCGCCGCCGGGGCGAGGGAACGGGGCCGGCATGCGGGCGAACGGGGCGGGCGGGGCACCGATGAATGGAGAAGGCATCATCGGGGGCCGGCTGTATCTCATGGCACTCATGACAGTTGCCTCCTTTCCACTGTGCGGATGAACAATCGTCCTCGTTCATACAATATGCGGGCGAGGCGGGAAAGGTTTTTCCCGCTGCCGTGGTCTTTAGTTGCGGCCGACCTCCGACATTCGCTATAATGGTGAAGCGAATGGAGCGGCTCAGGCAGAAGGGAGTTGTGGTGGAATGACGGAGACGCAGTTTGCCCGTTTTTCGTTTCAACCGTTTGTCATCGAAGCCATTAAGGCGCTTCGTTTTTATAAACCGACGGAAATTCAAGAACGCATCATTCCGGGGGCGTTGCGCGGCGAAAGCATGGTCGGCCAGTCGCAAACCGGGACAGGGAAAACGCATGCCTATTTGTTGCCGATCATCGAAAAGATCGATCCGGAGCGTGCGGAAGTGCAGGCTGTCATCACGGCGCCGACGCGCGAGCTGGCGACGCAAATTTATCATGAGACATTGAAGATTACAAAATTTTGCCCGAAAGACCACATGATCATCGCCCGCTGTTTCATCGGCGGGACGGATAAGCAAAAAGCGCTCGAGAAATTGACGGTGCAGCCGCACATCGTCATCGGCACGCCGGGGCGCATCAACGATTTCATCCGCGAGCAGGCGCTTGATGTGCATACGGCGCGCACTCTTGTTGTTGATGAGGCCGATTTGATGCTGGATATGGGCTTTCTCGTCGATGTGGACCAAATCGCCGCCCGCATGCCGAAAGAGTTGCAAATGCTTGTGTTTTCGGCGACCATTCCGGAAAAGCTGAAGCCGTTTTTGAAAAAATATATGGAAAATCCAACATTCGTCCAGGTCAAGCCGAGACAGGCGGCAAACGAAAACATCGAGCATGTGCTCATTCCGCTGCGTGGGCGCGAGAAGGCTAGGCTGCTTCATGATGTGCTTGTCAGCTACAACCCGTATTTGGCCATCGTGTTCGTCAACACGAGAAAGATGGCGGATGAAGTCGCCGACCTTCTTGCGGAACAAGGGCTGAAAGTCGGCGTGCTGCACGGCGATTTGACGCCGCGCGAACGAAAAAAAGTGATGAACCAAATCCGCGATCTCGAGTTTCAATACGTGGTCGCCACCGATTTGGCGGCGCGCGGCATCGACATCGAAGGAGTCAGCCATGTTGTCAACTACGAACTGCCGGATGATTTACAGTTTTACATCCACCGCGCTGGAAGGACGGCGCGCGCCGGCTACAACGGCATTGCGGCGACGATTTACGAGCCGTCCGACCAGGATGCGATCGCCCGCCTGGAGAAAATGGGCATTTCGTTCGTCCACCGCGATCTTGTGCGCGGCGAATGGAAAGAGCTCCCGCCATGGAACCGGCGGAGCAAGCGGGCGGGCGAAAAGAAAGACGAACTCGCGCCGGTGATCGCCAAGCTGAAAAAGGCGAAGAAAGTGAAGCCGGGCTATAAGAAAAAGCTGCGCGCCGAGCTCGAAAAGAAGAAAAAGCGGCTTGGCCGTTTCAAACAATTGTAGTCTTGGCCCGGAATGAAACGAAAAGGGAGAGAAGAGGATGCTAAAAATCGGTTCACACGTGTCGATGAGCGGCAAAAACATGCTGCTCGCCGCCAGTGAGGAAGCCGTTTCCTACGGCGCGAATACGTTTATGATTTACACGGGGGCGCCGCAAAACACAAGGCGCAAGGCGATCGAGGAACTCAATATCGAAGCCGGGCGAAAACATATGGCGGCGCACGGCATTGAGGAGATCGTCGTTCACGCCCCGTACATCATCAACATCGGGAACACGGTCAACCTTGATACGTTTGCGCTTGGCGTTGATTTTTTGCGCGCTGAAATCGAGCGGACAGAAGCGATAGGGGCGAGCCAGCTTGTGCTGCACCCGGGTGCTCATGTCGGCGCCGGGGCGGAGGCGGGGCTCCGGCAAATCATCCGCGGGCTGAATGAAGTGTTGACGCGCGGGCAGACCGTGCAAATCGCGCTTGAGACGATGGCCGGCAAAGGATCGGAATGCGGGCGGACGTTTGAGGAGCTCGCGTACATTATCGACGGCGTCGCCTATAATGATAAGCTGTCCGTTTGCTTTGATACATGCCATACGCATGACGCCGGCTATGACATCGTCAACGATTTTGACGGCGTCCTTGAGGAGTTTGACCGGATCATCGGTCTCGGGCGGCTGAAAGTACTGCACATCAACGACAGCAAAAACCCGCGCGGCAGCCGAAAAGACCGCCATGAAAACATCGGGTTCGGCCATATCGGGTTTGCTGCGCTCAATTATATCGTCCATCATCCACAACTGGAGGATATTCCAAAAATTTTAGAAACGCCGTATGTCGGTGAGGAGAAAAACAACAAAAAACCACCGTACAAGCATGAAATTGCGATGCTGCGGGCAAAGACCTTTGATGATCGATTGCTTGAGAAAATTGCAGCTGACGAGCAATAAAAAAGGGCGTTCCGCCCTTTTTTACTTTTTTTGCACAAATTGCAAAAACAGTTCGTTCGCTTTTTTGGCGATCTCCGGCGAGGTGATTTTCGCCAGCTCGCGCACCCATTTTTTCCGTTCTTGCGGATCGAAAACGTTGATATCATTCGTCCGGGCCAGATGGAGAATTTTTTTCGCCTGGCTGACGGTAATCGGCAGGCCGTAGTCCCGGCTGTAGGCCGCCAATTCCTCTGGGGTGATCGTTTTCAACTTTTGCTTGACAAGCTGTTGATAAAAATTCATTGCCACCGCCTCCTTCGTTCTCTTCCATCATATGGCGTGAACAGAAAAGGGGTGTATGATATAATGGAAATGAAAGCAAAGGGAGAAAGGGTGGTAATTTGGCGGCAAAACAGCATAAAAAGGAACCGTTGAACCATGTGTTGTACCGGGTGGTCATGATCGCCATCGGCGCGGCATTGGCTGCCTTCGCGATCGAGCGGCTGCTTGTTCCGAATAAAATGATCGATGGCGGCATTATCGGTGTTTCGCTCATCCTCGATTACTTGATCCCAGATGAATGGCGGCTGCTCAATTTTGCCACGCTTGTCATCCTCTTAAACGCCCCGTTTATGTATTTCGGCTACAAGCACATCGGCAAAACGTTTATGTTGTCGACGATTTTAGGCGTCGTCATTCTCGGAGCCGCTGAACGGGCATTTCATCATTTTTCCCCGCTGACGGCCGAGCCGATTTTGGCAACGGTGTTTGGCGGTTTGGCGCTTGGGCTTGGCGTCGGGTTGGTCATTCGCCATGGTGGGTCGCTCGATGGGACGGAAATTTTAGGAATTTTGTTGACGAAAAAAATCCCGTTTTCCGTCGGGGAGTTCGTCATGTTTGTCAACGTCTTTATTTTCGGCTGGGCGGCGTTTGTGCTCGGGGTCGAGGCGGCGATGTATTCGGTCATGACGTACTATATTGCTTCCAAGACGATCGACGCAGTCATCGAAGGGCTTGATGAGACGCGGGCCGCTTTTATTGTCACTGATTATTATGCGGAGATTTCGGACGCCATTTTGCACCGCCTCGGCCGCGGAACGACGAAATTGATCGGCAAAGGCGGCTACACCGATGAAGAAAAAGAAATTATTTATGCGGTCGTCACGCGCTTGGAAGTGACAAAACTAAAATCGATCGTCAATGAAATCGACCCGGATGCGTTCATCACCATTATGCCGACGCATGAAGTGCGCGGCGCCCGCTTTAAATCAGCGATTCATTGAGGTTTACAAAACGCGGATGGCGGGGTATACTTGCATAGTGAAGCAAATCAGAATGATTCTGAATTAGCAAGGGAGAACCGCCATGGAGAGTGGGCTTGTTTTGCAAATTGAGGATGTGTCGTTCCGCTATGAAAACGAGAACGTGCTTGAGCATGTTAGTTTAACGGTGCCGAAAGGAGCATTTTTAGGATTGGTCGGCCCGAACGGCTCGGGAAAATCGACGCTGCTCAAATGTGTGCTCGGCTTGTTAAAACCGAACAGCGGCCGCATTTTTTTGTTCGGCGAGCCGATTGAATCGTTTCGCGAATGGCATCGAATCGGTTTCGTGTCGCAAAAAGCGAACAGCTTCAACCGCAGCTTTCCGGCGACGGTTGAGGAAGTGGCGGCGAGCGGATTGACGGCGAAACGCGGCTTGTTCCGCCTGTTGACGAAAGAAGACCGGCGGGCGGTCACGGCGGCGCTTGAGGCTGTTGGGCTGAGCGAGTTGGCGAAGCGCAATATCGGCGAGCTGTCCGGCGGCCAGCAGCAGCGGGTGTTTATCGCCCGGGCGTTGGCGAGCCAACCGGATTTGCTCATTTTAGACGAGCCGACGGTCGGCGTGGATGCCCGCCATGTGCACGAGTTTTATGAGCTGCTTGGCGATTTGAACCGCCGCGGTTTGACGCTTATCTTAGTGACGCACGACATCGGGACGATTACGGAGCGGGTCACCCATATCGCCTGTTTGAACAGACGCCTCTATTTCCATGGAAAAGCGGAGGAGTTTGAACAGCTTGGCGACGAAGCCATTTCGCAGTTTTACGGGCATCCGCTTCACGTTCTCTCCCACGAGCACTAGAGGGGCCATATAAACGATTGACGTTGGAGGAATGACACGTGTGGGAAGCCTTATGGCAGTACGAGTTTTTGCGCAACGCCTTCTGGGCCGGGGTATTGACCGGATTTGCCGCGCCGCTGCTTGGCGTGTTTATCGTTGTTCGGCGGCTCTCGCTCATCGCGGATGCGTTGAGCCATGTCACGCTTGCCGGCATTGCCGCCGGGCTGCTGCTCGGGAAGTCCGTGCCGGCGGCAGCCGGATGGAACCCGCTGTACATCGGCATGGGCTTTTCCGTCATCGGCTCGCTGTTTATCGAAAAGCTGCGTGCTGTGTACCGGCATTATGAGGAGCTTGCCATTCCGATCATTTTATCGGCCGGCATCGGCTTAAGTGTGATTTTGATTTCAGCGGCCAACGGATTTACAACTGATTTGTTTTCGTACTTGTTCGGCAGCGTGAGCGCTGTCAGCCGCTCTGATGTCGGAACGGCGCTCGGCGTCGCGATTGTTGCTGCCGCCGTCATTTTCGCTTTTTACAAGGAATTGTTTCTTCTCTCGTTTGATGAGGAATATGCCCGCGTTTCCGGCGTCCGCGCCAAGCTCATTCATTTTTTGTTTATCGTGCTTGTCGCTCTCGTCATCGCGGCGTCGATGCGCATCGTTGGCGTGCTGCTCGTTTCTTCGCTCATGACGCTGCCGGTGGCCGCGAGCATCCGCATCGCCAAAAGCTTTAAACAAGCCATCGCATATTCCGTTTTCTTCGGGGAGCTTTCCGTCATCGTCGGCTTGCTGGTGGCATACGAACTCGATTGGGCGCCGGGCGGAACGATTGTCATGATGGCCGTGGCCATTTTGCTTCTCGTATTAGGATGGAAAAAATGGAGAAGGGGGCGGTCGCGATGAACGTCGGCGAAGCGTTGCAGTTAATGAAGGAAAAAGGGTTTAAATATACGGAAAAACGGAAACAAATGCTCGAGCTGTTTGCCGGCCGCGACAAATATTTGACGGCAAAAGAAGTGCTTGAGGCGCTTCGTCCCGCTTATCCGGGCTTAAGCGTTGACACGGTGTACCGCAATTTGTCGCTCTTTGCTGCGCTCGGCATTTTGGAGATGACCGAGTTGTCAGGAGAGAAACGGTTTCGGTTCGCCTGTGACGCCCGCCGCCATCACCATCATTTCATTTGCACCGAGTGCGGGAAAACAAAAGAAATCGATATATGTCCAATGGAAAGGCTGGCCACGCAGCTCGACGGCTACGAAATCGCCGACCATAAATTTGAAATTTACGGAACATGTCCGCAATGCCAAAAACATCTCCCGATATAAGACGGGAGATGTTTTTCTTATGGCGCCAAGCGCAGCTCGACTTCACGCTTGGCCTCGAGCCAATGCCGGACGCGGATGACATTGTCAGGAAGCGGGCCTTGGTTGTATGGCGTGTCAAACAAAATGACCGGGATGCCGCATGCTTCTGCGATCTCACAAGCGTTATCGTATTTATCTTCAAAAAAGGCGGCCAGCCTGTATTGGCGGACGGCGGCGATTTTATCGTGGGACCCGATCAGCTCAATATGGTGGTAATGGATGCCGTGCCGTTGAAACCAGCGTTCGGTGAGCTCGTACAAATGGCGGCCGCGGGCGCTGATGTAATACAGCTCGTATTTGTCTTTCCAGCTGTCAATCACCTCAAGCGCGTAGCGAGCCAGCGGCGCACGTTCGTAAATGCCCGCCTCATTTTCCGCAAGCCACCGGTCCATTTCTTCCTCCGTTGTCCCGTACAGCGGCGCCAAATTATATTGTGTAATGTCGCCTAATGTGAGTGGTTTGCCAAATGCCTCGTTTAAATACGGAATAAATGTGCTCGGACACGTCACCGTGCCGTCAATGTCGATCCCGAGCCGGTGTTTCATCGTCGCATCCCCCTTTTAGAAAATATTCACACTGATAAAATGACACCGGTTTCTCATACTAAGAATGCTCCTTACTTTAGGAAAGCGAGGGAAGCATATGGCAGATGACCGCGAGCGCACGTATAATGGAAGTTACGTGCAATCGATCGGAAAAGAGGAACCAGAACGCACTTTCATGGAAGAAACAGCGGCGGAAGTCGCTGAACCGATTCGCCGCCGCGACGAGCGGGATGAAGAACGCGCAGGCGGCGCCGGGCTTGGATGGCTCGCCCTGGCGTTGTCGATCATCGCCTTGTTTATTTGGCCGATTTTGTTAGGAGCCGCCGGCATCATCGTCGGTTTTATTGCACGCCGGCGCGGGGCGGAAACGCTTGGGGCTTGGGCCATCGGGATTGGCGTCATCGCCATTCTCGTCCGCCTGTTTATTATGCCGTTTTATACGTAAAAAAAGCGAGGGTGTCCCCAAGGCGGGGACGCCCTATTTTCGGCGTCCGCCCGTTGGCGCGCCCCGTTTATTCCGGGGCGCCGCTTTTCAGGGAGGCTTCTTTTTCCTTTTGTTTCGCAAAATATTCTTCCGCCAGCTTGTCGATTTCCTTTTTCAGCTCTTCTACCATTTGTTCTTCCGGTACTTTGCGGACAATTTTGCCGTGGCGGAACAACAAGCCTTCGCCGCGGGCGCCGGCGATGCCGATATCCGCCTCGCGCGCTTCGCCCGGGCCGTTGACCGCGCAACCGAGCACGGCGACTTTGATCGGCGCCTTAATTTTGGCGATATAGTCCTCGATTTCATTGGCGATGCTGATCAAATCGATCTCAATCCGCCCGCACGTCGGGCAGGAAATGAGCGTCGCCGCATTGGAGGCGAGCCCGAACGTTTTTAAAATTTCGCGCGCCACTTTTACCTCTTCAACCGGGTCGGCGCTTAACGAAACGCGGATCGTGTTGCCGATCCCTTTGCTTAAAATGGCGCCGAGTCCAACCGCGCTTTTGATCGTGCCGGAGAAAAGCGTTCCCGCTTCGGTGATGCCGACATGGAGCGGGTAGTCGAACGTGCGCGCCGCTTTTTCGTACGCTTCAATGGCGAGGCGCACATCGGACGCTTTCAACGAAACGATAATGTCGTGAAAATCGAGTTCTTCCAAGATGCGGATATGGTATAAGGCGCTCTCGACCATGCCGTCGGCTGTTGGATATCCGTATTTTTCTAAAATGCGTTTTTCCAGCGATCCGGCGTTGACGCCGATGCGGATCGGCACGCCGCGCTCTTTCGCCGCTTTCACGACCGCTTCGACTTTTTCGCGGCGCCCGATGTTGCCTGGATTGATGCGGATTTTATCGACGCCGCCTTCGATCGCTTTCAGCGCCAATTTATAGTCAAAGTGGATGTCGGCGACAAGCGGGATGTTGATTCGCTTTTTTATTTCCGGTATGGCCTCAGCCGCCCGCTCGTCCGGGCAGGCGACGCGGACGATTTGACAGCCCGCCTCCTCAAGCCGGCGGATTTGCGCCACCGTCGCCTCGACATCGTGCGTTTTCGTCGTCGTCATGCTTTGAATCGTTACTTCATTGCTGCCGCCGATCGTCAGCGGACCGACGCGGACGGGCCGCGTTTTTGAACGATGGATTATGTCACCCACGAACATTCGCTCCTTTAAACCAAATGCTGTCCTGCCCTAAGTTTATCAGTAGTGACAACACGTTAGCAAGAAATACACTACGCTTATTTTTTATATACTGGGATTTTATATACTTTTCCAATTTGAAGAGCGTTCGCCTTTGTGCCGGGATTCAGCTTCTCAAAGTCGCGGATCAACGTGTCGATTGAAACGGGAAGCGGCCCTTGCTGTTCACGCTCGGCAATGGACAAAAGGGTGTCTCCGGCTTTAATTTTAATCGTTTTGTAAGCAAGGCTGCCGATCGTCTCGTCGACGATCAGCGGGTTCGATGACGTCGGAAGCGTTCCGGTTGTCAAATCCCGGTAGGCGATGCAGCCGACAAGGATGGCGACACAAACAAGCAGCCACTTTTTCATGATTCCTCCACCGCTTTTTTTATGAAATGTATGCTTGTCCGCGTGAAATATGAGAACAATTCAAAAAAATTACAAAGTATTTACACGGGCTTAATAGTTGGCCGACATAATGGGAGAAGGAGGGGGACGAGCATGAAAAAAACACGAAGAGAGATGAAGTTGCAAAACCAGTTAATCATTTTATTTGTCGGCATTGTAGCCATCTCAGTTGGACTGGTTGGCGCAGTATCGTATGCGAAAGCCAAAAAGGAGACAATGCAAGCGATTGAGCAACGCCTTGAGCGGGAAACGGATATGATGTATGAACTGGTGCAAAACCTTTTATTTATGTACATAGGGGATCAAGAACAGTTTATGGAGCGTGTGAACGAGGGCGTCCGCAAGCAACAAGCCGAATTGATGCAAGATGGGATGCCGGCTGAATTTTTTCTCGTTGCTGAAACGGTTCGCCCATTCTACATAAGCCGGCGCTCACAGCTTTTGCTTCCGGAGACGCTCACCGAACATATGAAAAAGAAAAGAAATGGGATTTCCTATGCCGTTATAAATGGAAAAGATTATACACTTGTTTACCGGAATATACAGGAATTAAAAGGAATCTATGTTATTGCTGTGCCTACAAGTTCATACATGACGGCTGTGCGCCAAATGGCTGTTTTTATTTTGGCGGCAACATTGATCAGCGCATGTGCGGCCTCATTGGTCATCATCGCGTTTGTCCGAACGGTGATAGCACCTATCGTCAGCCTTCAGCGAGCGATGAAAAAGGTGGCGAATGGAGATTTGAGCAGCGACCTGTCCATCATTTCCCGCACCCGGGAAATTCAATCGTTGTCCGCCAGTTTCCAACAGATGGTTCGCAATATGCGGGAGATGATTTATCGCATATCGGTTACAACAGAACAGCTTTCGGATAAAGGCGAGCAATTAAAAACAGTATCTAAAAAGACAGTGGAGAGTAATCAGGAATTAATGGAAGCAGTCGGAATGGTGAAAAGCGGTGCTGCGGAAACGGCATCTTCTTCAGACGCAACGATTACCTTCTTTCAGCGAATGAAAGAGGATATGGTGCAAGTCACTGACCAGATGGAGATGATCCAAGAAAGCTCCCAACATATGAATACGGCTGCTTTGGAAGGGGGAAGACAAATTAAGCAACTGACGCAGTCCATTCAGGCACTCGAGCAGGAAATTGCCCAAATGGCCGGCGCCGTCAAAAAGGTTGAGAGCTACTCATCGTCCGTTGCCAACATCGTGCAAGTGATTCGCACGATCGCTGAGCAAACGAAATATCTTTCTTTGAACGCAACGATTGAAGCGGCGAGAGCAGGAGAAGCTGGAAAAGGGTTTGCTGTCGTGGCGAAAGAAATAAGGCGGTTAGCGGAGCAATCAGGAAAAGCGGTTGAGTCGATTGCGAAAACAACGGAAGAGATGGTCGATGTCATCATCGCGACAACGAAGCAAGGCATGCTCGTTTCCGAACGTTTTTCTACGTATATGCAGACAGCGTACCGCTCGAAATGTTCCTTCGAGGAATTGCTAAGGGAGATTGCAGTTGTGACAGAGAAGATCGAGGGTATGAAACGACATATGGGAGAGTTGGCAAATTCGGTTCCTCCGATGGAACAGGCAACCATTTCGTTCGTATCAACGGCCCAACAAACATTGGCAAGCGCTGAACAGATGCTTCATTCTTCCCACACACAAACAACAGATATGAAGGCGATGTATCGAATCGGGCTTGAGCTTATTGAGCTCGGCCAAACGTTGAGGCAAAGCGTGAAACAGTTTGAAACGGCCGGATAAAAAGCCGCCAAGGAACTCCTTGGCGGCTAGCTGTTTCGCTGGGCTGAGGCAGGAACTTCCTTCACCGCCAAAAAGAGAACGGCGAGCGAAACGAACCAATGGATAAAGGTGCTATACGGCACGATCGTTTGGACTGTTTCCATTAAAGCAAAAAAGACCGTCGACAGCGTAATCGCATAAGCCGACATGATCCATGTATGACGGTAGCGAAGCTTTTTGTCTAACATGCCGGCAAACATGAGGCCAAAGAAAGCGAGTAAGCAAACGCTGACGAATTTCCCCGCGCAAGCGAGCACATATAAAACAAGCCCGAAAAGCGGAATAAGAACCGGGAGAAGCGACTGCAAGCTGGCAATAAACACGCGCACGTCCTCATCAGTGATGGTTACGTCTGGAAACATGGCATAGCTGTAGTGCTGCGCCTGATAGCCGGCGACGAGCACAGCCTCATGTTTCAACAAGGCGATGGCATTCGGCAACCGTTCTACTTCCCGTCTCGTCACCTTACCCGTGCTGTCAAAAACGATCGTAAATCCACCTTGGTCAATATGAATCGGTTCAGCCGCCGCTGAGCGAAGCTCGCCGTTTTCAATCGAAAAGGGCGGGAGGTCGTTACGCAACAAAGCGCTTGTCGTGCGAATGCTCTCAGCTAGCGACGTTGAAGCATAGTAAAAAGTTGGGAGAACGGATAAAAGCGTCAGCAAAAACAAATAGCCAATTGTTTTTCCAATTCCTTGAAATCGAAAACGGGCGATGTCTTTGGGGGAATATAGGCTTTTCCATAGTTGGACGAATACATTCATCATGGCCACACCTTTCTTTTTCTCCATTTCCATTGTATATGCTGGAACAGGCGAATTCAACTGTGATCGTTTCCTGTTCATTGGTGGACAGGCAAATTCATTGAAACATTGTGGCAATTTTGGTAAGCTGATTTTGAACGGACGTGCAGCGTCCGCTTACATAATGCAAAAGAAGGAGGAGATTTAGATGCCATTTGAATTGCCAGCATTGCCGTATCCGTATGATGCCCTGGAGCCGCACATCGACAAAGAAACGATGAACATTCACCACACGAAGCACCATAACACATACGTTACAAATTTGAATGCGGCGCTTGAAGGGCATCCGGATTTGCAAAACAAATCGCTCGAAGAACTGCTCAGCAATTTGGAAGCCCTTCCGGAAAGCATCCGCACGGCGGTGCGCAACAACGGCGGCGGCCATGCGAACCACTCGCTTTTCTGGACGATTTTGTCGCCAAATGGCGGCGGCGAGCCGACGGGTGAGCTGGCTGACGCCATCAACAAAAAATTCGGCAGCTTCACCGCGTTCAAAGACGAGTTTTCGAAAGCAGCGGCCGGCCGTTTCGGTTCTGGCTGGGCATGGCTTGTCGTGAACAACGGCGAGCTGGAAATCACAAGCACGCCGAACCAAGACTCGCCGATCATGGAAGGCAAAACGCCGATTCTCGGCTTGGACGTTTGGGAGCATGCGTACTACTTGAAATACCAAAACCGCCGTCCGGAATACATTGCCGCATTCTGGAACATTGTCAACTGGGACGAAGTGGCGAAACGGTACAGCGAAGCGAAAGCGAAGTAATCAACAAAGCGGGGCGAAACAAAACGCTCCGCTTTTTTTCGACGAAGGGGGCAGGCAAAGGGAGCGGTTTTCGTTGCGCCGGGTGCATAGAGGCAGCGGAAATGGCCACACTACCGGATAGACGAAAAGGGGAGTTCGCAATGGCATTTTTCGAAAAATTGACCGGCCAAGAACAAGTAGGCCGTGATTTACTGCTGCTGCTTTGCATTGGAGGATTTTATGCGCTCGGTGTTTCCCTGTCGAACACGTTTGTCAACATTTATTTGTGGAAACAGACCGGCGATTTTCGCGATTTGGCATTGTACAACTTGGCGGTCGTCACGATGCAGCCGCTGACGTTTATCGTTGCCGGCCGTCTGGCGAAACAGATCGACCGCATTTTGATTTTACGGCTTGGCGTGTCATGTTTAGCCGTTTTTTTTGTCACGGTTTTGCTGGTCGGCTCCCGCGCCCATCAATATTTGCTCGTTCTCGGCGCGCTGCTCGGCGTCGGCTACGGTTTTTACTGGCTCGCTTTTAACGTGCTGACATTTGAAATTACCGAACCGGAGACGCGCGACTTTTTTAACGGTTTTTTCGGGGTGTTGACCTCATCAGCCGGTATGATCGGGCCGATTGCCGCCGGCTACATCATTTCGTCGCTGGCCGGGGCAAAGGGGTACACGGTGACGTTTTCGTTGTCGCTCGGTTTGTTTCTTGTCGCTGTGCTGCTCAGCTTTTTCCTTAAGCGCCGTCCGGCAGCGGGGAAATATTTATTTTTCCGCATTTTAAAGGAACGGAATGAAAACCGGAACTGGCGGCTCATTACGAACGCCCATTTTTTTCAAGGACTGCGTGAAGGCTCGTTCGTTTTTGTCATTTCCGTGCTTGTCTACGTCAGCTCCCATAGCGAATGGGCGCTTGGCAAGTACGGATTGGTCAATTCCTTCACATCGTTTATCGCTTATTACGTCGTCTCCCGGTTGATGAAGCGGGAATACCGGATGAAAGCCATTTTGTTGGGCGGTCTTTTGCTGTATGCAGCCATTTTTCTCATCGTCTTTCATCCTTCGTACCCGCGCCTTCTTCTTTATGCCGTCACGATTGCCATCGCTTATCCGATTTTGCTTGTTCCGTACTCATCGTTGACGTTTGACGTGATCGGGAAAAGCTGGAAATCAGCGGAAGCGCGCGTCGAATATATCGTCGTCCGCGAGCTGTTTTTAAACGCCGGGCGGATGGCATCGATTTTAGCCTTTTTGGCGGCGGTGACACTGTTTGGGGAAAAGATGGGCATTCGTATGCTCATGTTTGTATGCGGGGCTGGACATCTAGTGATTTACTGGTTCGTCCGCCGCATCCGCTTGACTGATGGCCATCCGGAGCGGGAGCGGCAAGGGCGGCTTTTGCTTCGGCCGAAGCTGGCCAATGAACGGGGCGGCCCGACAGCATAAAAGTCGCCCATGTTTTTCCCTAGCCAACCCCTTCTTTTTCTTTTACAATAGGGGGGAAAGGAGGGCCGGGGGATGAAACGGAAGAAACGGGCACAAGTGCCGATTCGGTTAAACATTTTGTTTTTCTTTGTCTTTTTGTTGTTTTCAGTGCTTATTTTGCGCTTGGGCGTCGTGCAAATTGTGTACGGAGAGGACTACCGCCGCGAAGTGGAGCGAACGCAGGATGAAATCGT
Organism: Geobacillus sp. WSUCF-018B; assembly: GCF_002809985.1. Taxonomy (NCBI): domain Bacteria; kingdom Bacillati; phylum Bacillota; class Bacilli; order Caryophanales; family Anoxybacillaceae; genus Geobacillus; species Geobacillus sp. WSUCF-018B. The sequence goes on along the minus strand of NZ_PIJF01000004.1, from coordinate 32,488 downwards.
CAGCACGCCGGTGCCGCGCGGCAAAATTTACGATCGATTCGGCCGCGTGATCGTCGACAACACACCGCAAAAGGCGATTACGTACACGCGCTCCAAAACGACACAGCCGGAAGAAATATTGGACATAGCAAGGAAACTTGCCCAATACATCGACATTCCCGATGCTGAGAAAAAAGTGACGGAGCGCGATATGAAAGATTATTGGATTTTAACGCATCCGAAAGAAGCGAAACGGAAGGTGAGCGAACAAGAACGGAAAAAGCTCGCTGATCAAGGATTGACGCAAAAAGAGATCGACAAAAAAGTGTACGAGTGGACGCTCGATCGCATCACCAAGCAAGATTTGGCGCAAATTTCGAAAGCAGAGCTTGAAGTGATCGCCATTAAACATGAGATGGAGAGCGGCTACGCCTTGACGCCACAGACGGTCAAAAGCAAAGGAGTGACCGACCGCGAATATGCGGTCGTCAGTGAGCATTTGGGCGAGCTGCCCGGCGTCAATACGACCGTTGACTGGGACCGGAAATACGTGTATGACAACACATTCCGCTCCGTGCTCGGCAGTGTGACGGAAGAAGACGAAGGCGTCCCGCGCGAACGGCTCGATTACTTTTTAGCCCGCGACTACAGCCGCAATGACCGCGTCGGCAAAAGCTATTTGGAGATGCAGTATGAAGAAGTGCTGCACGGCAAAAAGGCAAAAGTGAAAAACGTTGTTGACAAATCGGGCAATGTCATCTCGGTTGAGCAAGTGTATCCAGGCGAGCGCGGCAAAGATCTCGTGTTGACCATCGATGCTGAATTGCAGCAAAAAGTCGAAGAGATCATTCAGCAGGAGATTCTGGCGACGAAGCGCAAAGGCCGATCGCCGCTCTTGGACCGGGCGTTTGTCGTCATGATGAACCCGAAGACGGGCGAAGTGTTGGCGATGGCTGGAAAACTGCTTCGCGATGGCGAGTTTGTCGACTTTGCCATCGGCAACATTACGTCTGCTTATGCGATGGGATCGGCGGTAAAAGGCGCGACCGTTCTCACCGGCTTTCAAACGGGCGTGCTCCATCCGAATACGTATATTAAGGATGAGCCGCTTTATATCTACCGAACTCCTGAAAAAAAATCATGGAAAACGATGGGGACGATCAACGAGCTGACGGCGCTCAAGCAGTCGTCGAACGTCTATATGTTTAAAACAGCGATCGCCATCGGGGGCGGTGTGTATCGTCCGCATCAGCCCCTTGACATCAATCCGGCCGCGTTTACGACGATGCGCCATTATTTCAGCCAATTCGGATTGGGTGTGAAAACCGGCCTCGACTTGCCGAACGAATTGAGCGGTTTTCAAGGGCAAAGCAAACTGCCAGGATTTCTGCTTGACTTGGCGATCGGCCAGTACGATATGTATACGCCGATGCAGCTGGCGCAATACGTCTCGACGATCGCCAACGGCGGCTATCGGATGAAGCCGCAACTCGTCAAAGAAATTCGTGAGCCGTCCATTGACGGAAAAGAACCTAGCCGCGTCATCAAACGGTTCGAGCCGATCGTGTTAAACCGCGTCGATATGAAGACGGAATACATTGAGCGCGTGCAGGAAGGGTTCCGCCGCGTCATGCAAGAGCCGGGCGGAACGGCGTATGCGTATTTCGCCGGCGCTCCGTACAAGCCGGCCGGGAAAACAGGGACGGCTGAAGCGTTTTACGACGGGCCGATCAAAAGCCGCCGCAATGACTCGACCTACAATTTGACGCTTGTCGGCTATGCGCCGTATAACGATCCGCAAGTATCGTTTGCGGTCGTCGTCCCGTGGGCGACGCAAGGGGAAAGTGATGGCATTAACAACCGCATCGGCCGCCGCATTTTAGATGCGTATTTTGAATTGAAAGTAAAGAGGGCCAATGGAGAGAAGGCGGCTTCAGAAACAAATGAGCAACAATAAACTGGGCTGATTCGACAGGCGGTTTCCCTGTTGAATCAGCCTTTTTATTGAATAAAACAAAGGTGAATAAGCGAATAATAAATACATCCAATTCGCTATTTAACTTGTGCGTGCGGTCAATTTCATTCCTATTTTTCATACAAAAGATAAAGATTTAATTAGGTACCATTTGTCCGAGCCGGACAGTAACGCGGTCGGAATGTTTACACAATCTTAACATTCCGTTTAAACCTCGTTAATAGCCGCCATTTATGATAGGACATGTAAGGAGAAAACGAAATGGGCAGGGGGAAAAACGATGAACAAGTGGAAACGGCTCATGTTATCCGGGGTGCTCAGCGGGGTGATGGTAATCGCTGCTGCCTGTGGCGGAGGCAACGGAGCAGAGGAAAATGACGCCAACGGTGAGTCCGCAGCGAACGAACTGTCGGGCGAAGTGATCATGGATGGCTCCTCGACCGTCTATCCGATTGCGGAGGCAGCCGCTGAAGAATACATGGCTGAACAGCCGAACGTGAAAGTGTCCGTCGGTATGTCGGGAACGGGCGGTGGATTTGAAAAGTTCACGAAAGGGGAAACGGATTTTTCGAACGCTTCCCGTCCGATCAAAGAGGAAGAGAAACAAGCGGCCGCTGCCAACGGCATTGAATTCCAAGAATTTCAACTCGCTTATGATGGCCTTTCTGTCGTTGTCAACAAAGAAAACGACTGGGTTGACTACTTGACGGTCGATGAGCTGAAAAAAATGTGGACGGAAGATGGCACGGTGAAAAAATGGTCGGACATCCGCCCAGGATGGCCGGATGAGGAAATTAAGTTTTTCTCGCCGGGTCATGATTCCGGGACGTATGACTACTTTGATGAAGTGATTTTGGAAGGAAAAGAACTGGTCAAAACGGCTCAACTTGCGGAAGACGACAATATTCTCGTTCGTGGGGTTGAAGGAGATCAATACGCGATCGGCTACTTCGGCTATGCGTATTACTTGGAAAATAAAGATAAGCTGAAAGTGGTTCCGATCGATGGTGGCAACGGTCCGGTCGAGCCGACGAACGAGACGATTGAAACAGGAAAATACACTCCGCTTTCGCGTCCGCTGTTTACGTATGTGAACGTCAAATCGCTGAAAGAAAAACCGCAAGTGTATGACTACATGGAATTCTTGATGGAAACAGCCGGGGACTTGGCGGAAGAAGTTGGTTACGTCCGCCTGCCGGAGGAAAAGTATAAAGAACAGCTTGAAACGTTGAAAGGATTGAAATAGGTTTCGTCAGGCCGGCGACAAGGGATGTCCGTCGGCCTAGACTTGTGACTGCGGCTGGAATATGTCGGAAAGGAGTTTTCGTTTTATGGGGATTCCAACGAAGAAAGAACAGCAGTTATCGGTGCGGGAGATGATTGCCGAAAACCAAACGCGGCAACATTGGCCGAAAAGGATGGAAAAGCTCGCGCCGAAGTTTCTCTTTACATTGGCGGCGCTCTCCGTGCTCGTAACGCTCGGCATTTTGTTTACTCTTCTTTTTGAGACGATCGAATTTTTCCGCCGTGTATCGATTGTTGAGTTTGTCACGAGCAAAGAGTGGCTTCCGTGGAATGAGGAGCATGGATCGTTCGGCGTCGCTCCGCTTGTGACCGGCACGCTGCTGACGACCGGTATCGCTATGCTTTTGGCTGTTCCGGTTGGACTCGCTTCGGCTATTTATTTGAGCGAGTATGCGTCGGAGCGGACGCGCCGAATCATCAAGCCGGCGCTCGAAGTGCTTGCCGGCATTCCGACGATCGTTTACGGATTTTTTGCGTTGACGATCGTGACGCCGTTATTGCAAAAGGTTATTCCGGATTTAGAGATTTTTAATGCGCTCAGCCCGGGGCTCGTGATGGGGATTATGATCATTCCGATGATCGCCTCGCTGTCAGAAGACGCGATGAGCGCGGTGCCGAACTCGATTCGCGAAGGCGCTCTTGCCCTTGGCGCCACAAAGCTTGAAGTGGCGCTTAAGGTCGTGCTTCCCGCCGCTGCTTCTGGAGTGATCGCTTCATTTATTTTAGGCATTTCCCGGGCGGTTGGTGAAACGATGATCGTCGCGGTGGCTGGCGGATCATCGCCGGAATTTACATTTGATGTGACGAAATCGATTCAAACATTAACTGCCTATATCGTCCAAGTGACAACGGGCGACGCCGGTTACGGGACGACGATTTACTACAGCATTTATGCTGTCGGGATGACGCTGTTTGTTTTTACATTGCTTATGAATATATTGGCGCAATACATTTCCCGCCGGTTTAGGGAGGAGTATTGAAAACGATGGAAAACAAAATGGACAAACCGCTCGTTTGGAAGCGAATGAAAGGAAGGCTGGCGCAAAACACCATCCTGCAAGCCATCTTCTTTTTTGCGACCGTTTTTGGACTGATTGCTCTTATGCTGTTATTATCCCGTGTTATTATGCAGGCGATCGGCTGGCTGGATGGCGACTTTTTAAACAGCTTTCCTTCGCGCCGGCCGGAAGAGGCTGGGATCAAATCCGGATTGGTCGGCTCCCTCTGGCTGATGGCAATCGTCGCACCGGTTTCGTTTGTTTTGGGGGTCGGGACGGCCATTTATTTGGAAGAATACGCGCGCAAAAACCGTTTCACCGCTTTTATTCAAACGAATATTTCCAATCTGGCCGGTGTACCGTCGATCGTGTTTGGCTTGCTCGGGTTGACGATTTTCGTCCGTGAGCTCGGGCTCGGGCGCAGCGTGCTTGCAGCTGGATTGACCATGAGCTTGCTCGTTCTTCCGGTGATCGTCGTCGCGGCCCAAGAAGCGATTCGTGCCGTTCCTCAGCAGTTGCGAGAAGCGTCGTATGCCATGGGGGCGACGAAATGGCAAACGGTTTGCCGGGTTGTGCTGCCGGCGGCGCTGCCGGGGATGTTAACGGGGGCGATCTTGGCGCTCTCCCGCGCCGTCGGGGAGACCGCTCCGCTCGTGGTGCTCGGCATTCCAACGTTTATCGCCTACTTGCCGAGCGGCGTGTTCGATACGTTTACCGTTATGCCGCTGCAAATTTACAACTGGACAGGACGGCCGCAAGAGGAGTTTCAGCATGTAGCGGCTGCCGGGATTATCGTCCTGCTCGTCTTTTTAATTTTGATGAATTCGGTCGCGGTGTTGATTCGCAACAAGTTTCAAAAGCGGTTTTAACGCAAAAATTTCGGGGAAGAGCGAAAGGAGACCAATCAGATGATGGCAACAAAAACAAAGAAAACAAAACTCTCACCGTTGGTCGAACCGTCTGCGGCAACGCCGGCGGTCGAAGATGTTGCAACAAAAGGCGTTGTGTACGAGACAACAGATTTAAACTTATGGTATGGTGAACATCATGCGCTGAAGCACATTCATTTAACAATTTATGAAAATGAGGTGACGGCAATTATCGGGCCGTCAGGATGTGGAAAATCGACCTATATTAAAACGTTGAACCGAATGGTCGAGCTCGTGCCGAACGTCCGCATTGCCGGCCAGCTCGTCTACCGCGGGCGCAACATTTTTGACCCTTCCTATCCGGTTGAACAATTGCGGACACAAGTCGGCATGGTGTTTCAAAAGCCGAACCCGTTCCCGAAATCGATTTACGACAATATTGCGTACGGTCCCCGCATTCATGGCATCCGCAATAAAAAAGTGCTCGACGAAATTGTCGAAAAAAGTTTGCGAGGGGCGGCGCTTTGGGATGAGGTAAAAGATCGGCTGCACGATCATGCCTACGGGTTATCAGGCGGACAGCAGCAGCGATTGTGCATCGCCCGCTGTTTGGCGATTGAGCCGGACGTTATTTTAATGGATGAACCGACGTCGGCGCTCGATCCGATTTCCACGTTGAAAATCGAGGAACTTATTCAAGAATTGAAAAAACAATACAGCATCATTATCGTGACCCATAACATGCAGCAAGCGGCCCGCATTTCGGACAAAACAGCGTTTTTCTTGAACGGAGAAGTGATTGAATACGCAGAGACGAACAAGCTGTTTTCCAATCCGGCCGACCAGCGTACAGAAGACTACATTACCGGCCGTTTCGGATAAAAAACAAGGGAGGAAAGCCTGAAATGCGTGAAACGTTTGCTGATGACTTGCGAGCGCTGCACAACAAGCTGGTTGAGATGGGGCGGTTAACAGAAGTGGCATTGCAACAGGCGATTGACGCGTTTCAAACACAAAACAAACATTTGGCGATGGCCGTCATTGACGGAGACGGCTCGATTGACAAGCTCGAAGAAGAAGTGAACGACTTTGCGTTGTGGCTCATTGCGAAACAGCAGCCGGTCGCGACCGACTTGCGCCGCATCATCGCCGCGATCAAAATCGCGGGCGATATCGAGCGGATCGCCGATTTTGCCGTTAATGTCGCCAAGGCGTGCATCCGCATCGGCGGCGAGCCGTTCGTCATCGACATCCGCCCACTAGTGTCGATGCACCAATTGGCGGCAGACATGGTATCGGCGGCTATGACGGCGTACGATCGGGAAGATGCATCGCTGGCTGCACAAATTGCCGATATGGATCGTCAGGTTGACGAGCGGTACGGGGAGATGATGAGAGCGCTGCTTGAGATGGAGAAAACAGATAAAGAGGCGCTGGCGCAAATGAACGTGCTGGCTCTCGTCGCCCGGTATATTGAACGGACGGCGGATCATGCGACCAACATCGCCGAGCATCTCCTTTATCTCGTCAAAGGGAAGCATTATGATTTGAATGATTGATGCAAATACAAAGAAGGAGGCAGTCTTTTCATCATTTGCCTCCTTCTTTCCGTTATGGTTTAGCAATCAAGCGGCTGATTGCCGCATAATCCATATCGCTTCGCACGTTATAGGCGCCGGGGCGGATCGAGCGCGTCAGCCCGTGCTGCTGCAAGTACTCGCGAAACGTGCGAGCGCTTTGAATAATGCCGGCAGCCTCAAGCTCTTTGGCGAACGTTTCCGGAGTGTCGCCTGTTTGGATGACAAGGCGGTATATGTATACTGTTTTCGCCGGTTGCGCAGCCGGCTGTTCAGCCGACGTTTGCCGGTCGCGGCGAAGTTGATCGTATTCGCTTTTCGCAATGGCAACAAGCCCGCGTTGTTCGAGAAACGCCTGCACTTCCGCTTCCGTCGGCGCATCGGGGGCGGAATGATAATACGAGACACCGATGAATGACGTGGCAACAAGCAGGCCGAGAGCAAAGGCGCGCATCGTCCGTTTCTTCATCGCAGCAATCTCCTCACGATCCGCTCGACCTCGGCAACCGTCAAACCGGTCTCTTGCGCAATCTCTTCGAGCGGAAATCCTTGTTTATGCAAAAAGAAGATGCGCCGCTCGGTGTCGGAAAAAGGACCGCGGCGGGGCGGGCGCCGGCGCTCAGGGATGAGCAGTTCCTCCTCGATGACTTGCAGCCGTTTTTTCATTTGATACGTTTCTTGCGCCAACGAGACAGCCAGCTGGTCAATTTGTTCTTCGAGCGGCTTCCATTCGTCTTTGGCGAAAAAGGAAAGGACAAGCAAAAGAATCGATAAGGCCGCCAAGGCGATGATCATGTATTCTACCATCATGAATCCCTCCTCTTTTCACTATATCATATCGTATTCTATTTGTGGCCGGTCTTGTGGAAAAAGATAAAATGGAGGGAAATGAAATTTAGAGGTGGAAATCGTCGCAGAAAAATGCTATCATAGAAAGGTCTGATTATATAAAGCACGTTTGGAGGGAAAAAGGATGCGTGTGAACATTACACTGGCATGCACAGAATGCGGCGAACGCAACTATATTACGTCCAAAAATAAACGCAACAACCCGGAACGTCTTGAACTGAAAAAATATTGCCCGCGGGACCGCAAAGTTACGTTGCACCGCGAAACGAAGTAAGCAGTAGGAACGCCATTCCTGCTGCTTTTTTATCTTTCGGACAGAGAGGGGAGCGACGATGGACCGCAAACGGGAACTGCGCCGTCATATGCTCAGCCGGCTTCGGCAGCTTCCGGCGCCTGAAAAACGAGTTTGCGACCGGCAAATTGCCGGTTATTTATATCAATGGACGCCGTGGAAACAAGCCCGGGCGATCGCCATCACGGTGGCGCGGGAGACGGAAGTGGATACGGCGCCGATCATTGAACAAGCTTGGAGGGAAGGAAAAAAAGTCGGCGTGCCAAAATGCGACCCAGCGGCGAAAACGATGACGTTTCGGCGGATCGTGTCGTTTGCCCAGCTTGAAGAGGCGTATGCCGGGCTGCTTGAGCCGATCGAGGAACAAACGACGGCGATGGATCGCGAGGAGTTTGATCTCATTATTGTTCCAGGAGTGTGTTTTGCCAAAAATGGCTTTCGGATCGGCTACGGCGGCGGGTATTATGACCGGTACTTGCCGGGGGCGGCGGCAGTGACGGCGGCGCTTGCCTATTCGTTTCAAGTGGTGGACGACATCCCAGCAGAAGAACATGACGTGCCGGTAGAGTTCATTATTACCGATAAAGGGGTCATTCGCTGTGAGCGGTGAATGGGCGTATATTGCTGCATCCGCCATCGCAGCCGGCGGCGGGTGGCTGCTGCGCTTGCTGTCCGCCTCGGGAGCGGCGGCGACCGTTGTTGTCGGCGCCTTGGTTGGGTATGGTTTTTCATGGAGCGGGCTATGGTTGCTGGGATTATTTTTTGCCAGCTCCAGCTTTTTCAGCCATATCGGGAGGCGGAAAAAGGAGAAACTCGCCGAAAAGGTGGCAAAAGGGGGGCGGCGCGATGCGGTCCAAGTGCTGGCCAACGGTGGAGTGCCGGCTGCGCTCGGACTGCTGGCGGCGCTGCTCCCTGACCCGGTTTGGAACGAGCTGTTCGTCGTCGCGGTCGCGGCGGCGAACGCCGATACATGGGCGTCGGAAATCGGTGCCTTGAGCCGGCGTCCGCCGCGGACATGGCCGAGTTTTCAGTCGGTCGAGGCCGGCACTTCCGGAGCGGTGACGCTCCTTGGCACGGCCGCTTCCCTTGCTGGGGCGCTGTTCATCGCCGCCAGCGGCGCGTTGCTCCTTCCCGCTGCACCGTGGCTCCCCCTTGCACTGTTCGGCTGGTTTGGCAGCTGGCTGGATACATGGCTTGGCGCCGCCTGGCAGACCGTTTACCGCTGTCCGGTATGCGGGATCGCCACCGAGCGAAAACAGCATTGCGGGCGGATGACCGTTCAGGTGAAAGGATGGCGCTGGCTTGACAACGATGCCGTCAACGTCTTGTCGGCTGCCGGTGCGGTGCTTGCCGCCGCCCTTGTGCTGGGGCGTTAGGCCGTCTGCTTCATAATTAAGGGGAAAAAGGGAAAAAAGAATAACGAGCATGTCATATGATGAAGGGGGAACACCAATGAACAAATGGTCGTACTCGCTGTTGGCGGTCGCAGCCGGATGGCTCGCCTATCGTTATCGTTACCGAATGGCTGACTGGGCGTTGCGCATTCCGCCGCTGCGAAAGCAGCTTGTTCGCTTTGCGCTCAACATTCCGGCGGTGCGCAACGCGGTTGTGTCGCAAATGTTGCGCTAGAGAGGCGGTGGCCGGCTGGCCGTTTTATGATGCCGCGAACGGGAAGCTGGCCACCCTTATCGTCGATTTCAAAGCGGGCGGGTGGAAAAAGCGCGCCTGGGGCGGGAACGGCACAGCCTCCCTCTGGATTGCGCTGGATCATCCAGACAGCCGGAGCTTTGCTGTCCGCCGGGTTCGGCCTGCCGGAGAAAGGGAGAGGAGAACATGGTTGGAACGATGGATGTATTGTTTTGGCAGCTTGTTCATCTTTTGCTTCGCGGCGGTTACCGCATCGCGCGGATGGCCGAACGCGGGGATGAAGTATGGCTCGAATCGGCCCGCTGGCGGCGGCCGACACTCATCCGCCTCGTCCGCGCCGATTTCGACTGGAGTCGGTCGCTGCGTCTTGATATGGAATATACGTGGCAATTCATTCGGCGGATGGACGGACGGGCAACCGGCAGAGGAGGCCAGGTTGTCAACGTATACATCATGGCGTATCCGCCGGTTGATGACTGGGAGTTTCTCATTGACGAACCGCTGCCGCTTTTAGGGACGGGCGATGGCGCGTTTCATACGCTTCTCATTCATAGCGGCAACATCAATGACATGCTGCCGCGGCTCGAGGAGATGACCGGGGCGGCGCTCCGCCCGGCTCCATCTGCGGAAGAGGAAGACCCGTTCGCCGCCGCCGAGCGTTTCAAACATCAAGTGCTGACGGAATGGCGCCGCCAACGGGAGGAAGAGCGGCGCATTTTTGAATACGGCAGGCCGGTGTTCACTCGGCTGCTGATGATCGTGCAAGTCGCTATGTTTTTTGTTCTCGAGTGGAGCGGTGGCAGCACGGACCCCAACGTCTTGATCCGGTATGGCGCCAAATTCAATCCGCTCATTGAGGCGGGGGAATGGTGGCGATTTTTGACGCCGATGTTTTTGCATATCGGGTTTTTGCATTTGTTGACGAACACGTTTGCGCTGTATTATTTAGGGACGACGACAGAGCGGTTGTACGGTTCGCTTCGCTTTTTGATCATTTATGCAACGGCTGGTTTTTTCGGAACGCTGTCGAGCTTTTTGTTCACTCCATCGATTTCGGCCGGGGCGTCCGGCGCCATTTTCGGATTGTTTGGGGCGCTTCTTTATTTTGGGACGGTTTACCGGCATCTATTTTTTCGGACGATGGGCATGAACGTAATCAGCTTAATCGTCGTCAACCTGCTGTTTGGCCTGCTTGTTCCCGGCATTGACAACGCCGGCCATATCGGCGGGCTTGTCGGCGGCTTTCTGGCAGCGGGTGCTGTCCATTTGCCGAAGCAGACCGCTTCGGGGCGGCAGGCCGGCGCATTGGCCGCCGCGTTGTTATTGGCAGCGTCCGGCTTATGGCTTGGTTTCCGCTAAGGAACTTGGATGAGCATGACTTTGTCTCCATTTTTCGCTTCAAGCAAAACAAGGATTTGACCGTAATCTTTCCGGATCAAAATAAGGGGCACCGTGCTGCCGATCGGCGAGAGGATGGAGCCATCCTCTTTTTTTATGCCGAGAACGTACGACTTATAGATCCCCTCCCATAGGCGGCCGATGATCGTCTGTGTTTTTGTCATCGACAAGCCGGGCAGCGGTTGTTCCGTATAAGCGACAAGCTCCGGCAAATAAAGGGCGTAGTAGTCTTCTTTCGATAGCGAAAAATGGGAAAGCAGCTCGTCCGCCTTATGGCGGAGAAATTCGTTCGTTGCCTTGTTCAAGACGCGCTGCCATTCGCGCTCGGCGCCCGTTTTCGGCCGGCGGAATGATGCGAGCGGATGGTATGGCGAGTCGATGACATACAAATACGCGCTTGACATCGTTTGGCTGCTTGTGATCGTTTCGCCCCTGTGCAGTTCACCATGATGGAACGAAATGGCTTGGAAAAAACGGCTGTCATGCATAATTGCTGTTTTTTCCATGGCGATCGTTCCGGTGTTCGTCTCCCATCGGGACAATACATCAACCAATCGGCCGTCAGCAAACAGCAATGAAACGTCTTGCCGCAAATAGGCGCGGCGGTTCAGCGTGGAGACAGTGGACCAACGCAGCGAATAGCGCCCGCGCTCTTTGTTTGTTGCAAGCGCAAGAGTGGTTTTCGCTTCGGTGAACACCGCCTCGCGGTCAAGCGGGAAAAATTTAATCGTTTCCTCGGTGCGCTGACGCTCCCACCACGAAAACAGCGCAGCTATAGCGGCGAGAAAAAACGCTGCTCCTACGGCGGCCAACAACCATCGTCTCATGGCATCCTCCCTGAGCGGACAAGTTTCCACCAATATATGCATAGAAAGGGACATTTATGTATGAATTTCCTGCTGGTTGTCTATGATGGGGAGTATACAGTGACACGAGATGCAGGGGGATGGCGATGGACAAACGTGTGCCGAAACGGCCAGCTTCATGCCGTCTCCAAGACAATGCGGCTTACTTAGCCGAGCGGCTTGGGGTCGGCAAAAGCTTTGATGTCATCCGCCTCGACGTCGAGTATGGCGGCCGGGCGATGGCATTGTTTATGATTGACGGGTTTGTGAAAGACGATATTTTGCATTATTTAATGAGAAATTTGTCCCATCTAGACGAGGGTGAACTGGACGCTGATCCGCTCGAAAAACTGTTAAAAAGGCATCTTCCTTATGTAGAAATCGGGCAAACGAACGATCTCGAGGAGGCGGTCGCCGCCGTGCTTGCCGGACCGACGGCGCTCGTCGTTGATGGCGTGGATCGCATCCTTTTAATTGACGCCCGCACCTATCCAGTGCGCGGCCCGCAGGAGCCGGACACTGAGCGGGTAGTGCGCGGGGCGCGCGACGGGTTTGTGGAAACGATCATCTTTAATACGGCTCTCATCCGCCGCCGCGTCCGCGACCCGTCGCTGCGGATGGAATATGTACAGGTGGCGCGCCGCTCGAAAACGGACATTTGCATTTGCTATATTGAAGAAATTGCCGACCCGGAACTTGTCCGCCGCGTCCGGCAGTCGATTTCCGCCATCGATACGGACGGGCTCGTGATGGCGGAAAAGACGGTTGAAGAGTTTATTTCCGGGCGGCATTGGAACCCGTACCCGGTCGTTCGTTATACGGAGCGTCCTGATACGGCGGCCGCCCATTTGTACGAAGGGCATGTGCTCGTCATCGTTGACGGGTCGCCAAGCGTCATGATCACCCCGGCAACGTTTTGGCATCATTTGCAGCATGCCGAAGAATACCGGAACAAGCCGATCGTCGGGGCGTATTTGCGGCTCGTTCGCTTTTTGGCTGTCTGGGCGTCGGTGTTTTTGTTGCCGCTTTGGTATTTATTGATGACGGAGCCGGAACTGCTGCCGGGGCCGCTGCAGTTTTTAGGAAAGGCGAAATTAGGCGATATTCCGCTTTTTGCCCAAATTTTGATGATCGAAATCGGCATGGATATGCTGCGAATGGCCGCCATTCATACGCCGTCCTCGCTGGCGACAGCGCTCGGTTTGGTGGCGGCGCTTATGATCGGCGGCATTGCCGTGGAGGTCGGCCTCTTTTCCAACGAAGTGATTTTATATTTCTCGGTTGCCGCCATCGGCACGTTTGCGACGCCAAGCTATGAGATGAGCTTGGCGAACCGGCTCGTCCGCATTGCTTTGCTGATCTTGTCCGGCCTGTTCGGCCTGTACGGCTATGTGCTCGGCCTTACTGTTTGGATCATCTCCTTGGCCCGGATGTCGTCGTTTGGCATCCCGTATTTATGGCCGTTTATTCCGTTTTCTTATCGGGCGATGCGCGATGTGCTCATCCGCTCGCCGATGCCGCTGAAAAACCGGCGGCCGGCCATTCTTCATCCGCGCGACCCTGACCGTTGACGCAGGCGCTCTATTTCCCGGCGCCTGCTTTTTTGTCTTGACGGCTGCGGATATTTGCCGATACATTAAAAAGGGAGAAAAGGAGAATCAATGACGATGAAGACAGTATACGATGTGCAACAGCTGCTCAAACAGTTTGGCACGATCATTTATGTCGGCGACCGGCTCGCCGATTTGGAGCTGATGGAGGAGGAAGTGAAAGAGCTGTACGAGTCTCAGCTCATCGATGTCAAACAATTGCAGGCTGCGTTATTTGTTTTGCGGCAGGAAGCGCAAATCGAGCGGGAAAAACGAATGAGAAAAGGATGAGGGAATGGCAATGGAACAATGGTTGGCAGGCATCGATCTTGGCGGCACGACGACGAAGATGGCGTTTATTACAGAAGACGGAATCATTGTACACAAATGGGAAATCCCAACAGACACGTCCAACCGCGGCGAACGGATCGTCGCCCATATCGCCCGGTCGTTGGATGAAACGCTCGCCCGGCTTGGCGGAACGAAAGAACAGCTGCTCGCCATCGGAATCGGCGCCCCCGGGCCGGTTCAGGAAGAAACAGGAATGCTGTATGAAGCGGTCAATCTAGGATGGAAACACTACCCCTTAAAACGACAGCTCGAAGAAGAGACAGGGCTGCCGGTGGCCGTCGACAATGACGCGAATATCGCCGCCCTCGGCGAAATGTGGAAAGGGGCCGGGGGAGGGGCGCGCCATTTGCTGTTTGTGACGCTCGGCACCGGCGTTGGCGGCGGCGTAATCGCCAACGGGGCCATCGTGCGCGGGACGAACGGCGCCGGTGGAGAAATTGGCCATATGACGATGGTTGCAGACGGCGGCGCGCCGTGCAACTGCGGCAAAACGGGCTGTTTGGAAACGATTGCGTCGGCGACCGGCATTGTGCGGATTGCCGGCGAAAAGCTGGCTGCCAGCGAGCGTCCGAGCGCGCTCCGCGGCGGCGATGTCACCGCCAAAGCTGTGTTTGACGCCGCCAAAACGGGGGATGCGCTCGCGCTTGAGGTTGTTGAGGAGGTGACGCGCTATCTCGGTTTGGCGTTGGCGAATGCGGCCAATGTAACCAATCCGGAGAAAATTGTGATCGGCGGCGGTGTCTCGAAAGCGGGGGCACTGCTCGTTGAGCATGTCGCCGCCCATTTCCGCCGCTATGCTTTTCCGCGTGTCGCCGCCGGAGCGGAGATCGTGCTGGCAACGCTCGGCAATGACGCCGGAGTCATCGGCGGCGCCTGGTTGGCGAAATCGCTCATCGGCGCCTAAACCGCAACGGCTTGCTCCAGCAAGGGAGCAAGCCGTTGTTTTCATTTTTTGGCGCCTGCCGCATATGTTGAAGGTAGAAGAAAGGGAAGGGGAGATGGCGCATGCGCGTCCAAGCATGGCCTGGCGATACGCTTGAAAAATACGGGCAATGGTTTTCAGTGCCGACGGAGTTGATTGTAGACGCCAATCCACATGTCGACAAAGGAAGGCTGCGTCCCGGACAGACAGTCGCTATTCCGGGATATGGCGTCATCGAGTCATGGGAAACACTCTCCCGCAGTCTATCGCTGCCGATCGAGGCGTTGCGGCGGATGTCGGGGGCGATGGCGGTCATTGACGGAACAGCGCCGCTGCCTATGCGGATCGCCGCTCCTGTCGTTCGCAGCGTCCGGCCGTACGATTTTGCCGCTTTGACGGAGGATATTGACGCGATCGTCCGCCATTACCCGTTTGTGCGCCAGCGGACGATCGGATACAGCGTGCTCGGTTTGCCGCTTGTTGAGCTGCAAATCGGCCGCGGCCCGGTGCGCGTCCATATGAACGGATCGTTCCATGCCAACGAATGGATTACAACGGCAGTATTAATGGCGCTCATCGATGACTATGTGCGGGCGCTTGTCAATGACGACATGTTGGCCGGCCGCCGGGTTCTCGAGTATTACCATAAAACGACTCTTTCCGTCGTGCCGATGGTCAATCCCGATGGCGTCAATCTTGTGTTGAACGGTCCTCCCGAGAAGGAGCCGCACCGGAGTGAAGCCATCCGCATTAACGGTGGGGCCGCTGATTTTTCCCAGTGGAAAGCGAACATTCGTGGCATCGACTTAAACAACCAGTTTCCGGCCCGCTGGGAAATTGAACAGGCGCGCAAACCGCCAAAGGGACCGGCGCCGCGTGATTTTCCCGGCTTCGCCCCACTCACCGAGCCGGAGGCGAAAGCGATGGCAGCGCTGGCTGAAGAAGGGGATTTTGCAATGGTTGTTGCGTTTCATACACAAGGAAAGGAGATTTATTGGGGGTACGAAGGATTGGAGCCGCCAGAAGCGGAGGCGGCCGTCAAGGCGATGGCCGAAGCGAGCGGATACCAAGCGATTCGCTATATTGACAGCCACGCCGGCTACCGCGACTGGTTCATTCAGACATGGCGGCGCAGAGGCTATACGGTCGAACTCGGAGAAGGGGTCAACCCGCTGCCGCTTTCGCAATTTGCGCAAATATACCGCGACAGCCTCGGTTTGTTTTTGGCTGCGCTCGAAATGGCTTGAAGGCGGCGTTTGCGGAGAAATGCCGCATGGGCTGCCAATTGCATCGCAATGCTCTGAAAGGCGTGAAAAAACGCAAGAGGCTCCGTCCGCCTCTTGCGTTTTCAGTGTGTGCCTGTCGGAATGCCGTGGTGCAAAATCGTCATCACTGTAAACCAGCCGAAAACCGCCGCTGTGCCAAGCCCAAATAAAAATCCGAGCACATTTTTCTCGCGCAGCGTGCGGAGCATGCCGTAAAGGGCGAGCAACGTCACGAGCGCAAAAATAATGACTGTACCCATCCGTTTTACCCCCTTGTGAAACAGTATGTACAAGCGAGCTCATTCTTTTTCATTGTAATCTTTTTTTTTTCTTTTGTCGAGGTCTGTTCCGCATTTGCATGTTTCTCTTTCATCGGCGGGAGAAAAACGGTAAAATAAGGATAACGCTGACCATGCCAACGATAAGGAGGAGACGGTGATGGAATGGACGCGCATTCCTGTCGGCCCGATTCAGGCGAACGCCTACTTGTTGTCGGCCGCGGACGGTGCATGTGTCATCATTGACCCTGGAGCGGAAGGAGCAACGATCGTGCGCCGAATTGAAGAAAAGAAATTGACCCCGCTGGCGATTTTGCTGACGCATGCCCATTTTGACCATATCGGCGGCATTTCTGATGTGCTCGCCCGCTGGGATATTCCCGTGTATGTGCATGAAAACGAAAAATCATGGCTGCAAGATCCGGCGCTCAACGGTTCACTTTATTTCGGCGGTCCGGTCGTTGTCCGTTGCGAGCCGACATGCCTTACAGGGCGGACGACGTTGACGATCGGTCCGTTTGTGTTTGACGTGCGGGAAACGCCTGGCCATTCGCCGGGCAGCGTCTCGTATTACTGTGAAGCCGCGCAGCTCGTATTTTCAGGCGATGCGCTGTTTGCCGGCAGCATCGGGCGCACCGATTTGCCGGGCGGCAACCACCAGCAGCTGTTGGCAAGCATTCACCGCAAGCTGTTGACGCTGCCTGAAGAGACGTTGGTTTTGTCCGGGCATGGACCGGAGACGACGATCGGCATGGAAATGGACACCAATCCATTTTTGCACGGGTTTTCTTGATTTCCCGGCAGCCGCCGCACGGCAGAGCTTCCGGAGAGGACATGGAAACAGGCAGACAGGCGTCTGCCTGTGAAGCCTGCAAAATAAAAAAACCCCTCTCAGCCGCGCCAAGAAGGGTTTTTGGGGGATGTTCTATCCATAATAATGGGAGGGGATATAGTTAAGCTACTACTATAACCATATACCATTGTTTTCACTATGTCAATAGTAAAAATAAAAAATTTAAGGAAGGAAACCATCATGGGACAACTGTACGAACAAATTGCCGCGGCGCCGGGAGGGCGGGTGTCATACGCCGATTATATGAACATGGCGCTTTATGACGCACAGGCGGGCTATTATATGCGCGAGCGGACGAAAATCGGCAGGAAGGGAGATTTCATTACGAACAGCTCGTTCGCTGCCGTATTCGGAAAAGCGCTTGCTTCGTTTTTCATTCGGATTGTCGAGCGGGGCGGCCTGCCGCCGGCGATTTGCGAGTGGGGGGGCGGGGATGGACGTTTGGCGCTGGCGATATTGGAAGAATGGGAGAAAAAAAGCCCTGATACATACCGTGAGTTGTCGTATACGATCATCGATCAAAGCCTGTTCCACCGTCAAAGGCAGCGGGAAACGCTTCGCGCGGCTGCCGATAAAGTGGAGCAATATGACAACGTCTCCCGCTGGCTCGCCGAGCGTGGGCCGTTTTCTGGGATCGTATTCAGCAATGAATTTTTTGACGCACTCCCGGTTCATGTGATTGCAAAGGAACAAGGGATTCTTTATGAATGTTTCGTCGCCGCCCGTGACGGTCGGCTCGTCGAGGAAAAGGAGCCGCTTTGCAATTTGGATATTGCTCGCTACTTGGCTGAGCGCGGCCTCTCGCTTGCCGAAGGGCAGCGCTTGGAAGTGCCGCTCGCGGCACGATCATTTTGGCTTGACATCGGGCCGCAGTTTCGCCAGGCGGTGATGGTGACGATTGATTATGGTTATACGGACGAACAGCTGCGGGCGCCGGCGCGGCGGCACGGCAGCTTGCGGGGTTATTTCCGCCATCGGCTCGTCCCCGACCCGCTTCACCGTCCAGGGGAGATGGATTTGACGGCCCATGTACAATGGGATGCCATCCGCTTGTACGCCCAGCAGACCGGGTGGGAGGAGGTGGCGTTTCTCCGCCAAGATCGGTTTTTGCTTGCTGCCGGTCTCTTGGACGAATGGGCAGTTTCCAAAAGCGCGGAGTTGTTTGCCCCGCCGAGCCGGGAAGACCGGATGCTTCGCGCGTTGGTCGCCGATGACGGCATCAGCCGTTTTTTCGATGTGCTCATCGGACAAAAAGGCGTGAAGCTTCCCATCCCGGACATTTGGGCGGCGCCGGAATTTTTGCCATAAAGACAAACAGGCAGAGAACGGGCTCTGCCTGTTTTCATTCGCCCATGCCGGGCACCATCATGAACGTCGTCCAGTATGTAAAAGCGGCAAAGAAAATCGTCAAATACGCCCCGAAAATGTAAATGTACATTCGCTCGGTCAGTTTCAAAAAGCCGACGAAAAGGAAAAACACGGTTTGGCCAAAGAAGATGAGCGATGTCGTATGCATATGGCCAAGATAAAACATGACGGCAAAAATGCCAGTCCAAAAAGCCAAGACGCGGAACATGCGATCCATTATGTATCCCTCCTTTTTGAGCAATCCATTGGTCTTTACTTATTATAATGTACAATGATTGTGAATGTAAATAACGCTTTCGGACAAGGTGAAAGAAAAAAAGCGGGCGGATCGCACCGCCCGTGTAAAACGAAAAAGGGGCCGCCGTCACGGGCGAATGGCGATGCGGTAAGCGCAGCGGCGGCTGCCGTTCATCATATTTTCTGTTTCCGCTACTTTCGCATCGGCAAACAACGCTTCCACCATTCCTTCTAAAAAGGCATGATGCAGGCTGCAAACGACATCAGGCTGCTGTGCGGCGATTTCTTTGAACGGACAGTTGAAAATGTCGAGGCAAAGCACGCCTTTGTCTTCCTCATAGCGAAATTGCGGCAGAAATCCGGCCGCTTCCGCTGCTTCTTCCATGATGCGGATCTTTTCCTCGAGGGCAAGCGCGCCCGTTGAACCGTTATGCGGCAGGCGTTTGGCGACGAGTTCATAGCCAAACTGTTTTCCTGTTTCGCGAAGCGCTTCCTGCCCGACCGCGCCGAGTTGAGCCATCGTCTGAATGGCGATGCGGGCGAGAAGCTGGTAGTCACGGAACGGAAAATACAAACCGACGACTTCGTCAGACAGCCGGTACAGCCGGCTCGGCCGTCCGCCTTTTCCCGTTTTTTGCGTATCCGATACGACCATGCGAACGTCTTCAAGCTTCGTTAAATGCAAGCGGGCAACGTTTGGATGGATATGAAATTTTTCTGCGATTTCTTGAACAGAAACTTCGCGATGCACTTTTGCCATATATTCATAAATATGAAATCTTGTCGGGTCAGACAATACGCTTGTGATTTTCAGCGTTTGTTCCATTGGTTTCCCTCCTAAATGAATCATTGGTATGGTTATTATAATGAAATCGTCCAAAGCGAGGAATGATTTTTGTCACTATTGGCAGTGAGTGGACTGACATTCAAAAAAATTTCACAAAAAAGCTGCGCCAAAAGCAGGATAACGACTCATGCTCGTCGAAATACAAAGCAGTCTGTCGAAAGGAGGGAATATGTGCTGAACGAGATCGAACAAACGGCAAACCGCCTTCTCGCCGAAGCGGTGCAACGCCGCGCCTC
Source organism: Geobacillus sp. WSUCF-018B (assembly GCF_002809985.1). NCBI lineage: Bacteria > Bacillati > Bacillota > Bacilli > Caryophanales > Anoxybacillaceae > Geobacillus > Geobacillus sp. WSUCF-018B. Next base: position 12,808 of record NZ_PIJF01000004.1, on the reverse strand, counting down.
GGATCTTCACCTCGTTCCGCGCCGCCGCGATGCCGCTGTTCGTCTTCGGCTTGATGGCATGCTTGTCGACGTTGGCGTGCTTTCGAAGGAAACGGCGGAACGTCTCATCGCCCACTTTAAATTTTTAGCCGGCATGGACATCGGGGAACGACGCCGTCCGCAAAGCGGCGCCATGGAAGTGGCTGAGTTTGGGGAAACGGTGTATTTGCGTTTATCGACATTGCCGACGCTCTACGATGAAAGCCTCGTCATTCGGCTTCTGCCGCAGCGCTTCTCGCTGCCGCTTCGCGAACTATCTTTATTCTTCCGCTCCACCGCACGATTATTTTCCTTCATGCAGCATCCGCAAGGGCTTGTGCTGTTGACCGGCCCGACGGGGTCGGGAAAAACGACGACCCTCTACACCCTTCTTGATCTTTGCCAAGCTGAAAGGCAACGCAACATCATCACGCTTGAAGATCCGATCGAAAAACAGAACGAACGATTGTTGCAAGTGCAAATCAATGAAAAAGCAGGCATCACATACGCCGCCGGGTTAAAAGCGGCGCTGCGCCATGACCCGGATGTGTTGATGGTCGGCGAGATCCGCGATCATGATACGGCGGCCATTGCCATCCGTTCAGCGTTGAGCGGCCATTTGGTCGTCTCGACGATGCACGCCGCCGATGCAGTCGGCGCCGTCTACCGGCTGCATGAATTCGGCATTCCGCTCGGCGATTTGGCCGAGACGCTGCTTGCCGTCTCTGCCCAGCGGCTTGTCGAGCTGTGCTGCCCGCTGTGCGGCGACGATTGCCATCCATCGTGCGGCCGTCTTGGACGACGCCGGCGCACGGCTGTTTATGAGTTGCTTTGCGGTTCAGCGCTGGAGGACGTGATTCGTTCCCTCTCCAATGGGAGAGGGAAGCCAAAGCGCTCTTATATGACGCTGGCGCGCTTGATCCGCAAGGGGATTGCGCTCGGCTACCTGCCCGTTCGCATGCTTGAGCTCGTCGGAGGGGGAGAAAGATGAAACGCAAAATGTGGCCGCTCGCTGAACAGGCGTTGTTTTTCACTCGGCTCGGCCGGTTGCTCGAGCGCGGTTACCCCCTTGGGCAAGCGCTTGAGTTTTTGGCCATTCAGGCTCCCACACACCGCCGGATGGAAGTGGAACGCTGTCTGCAGCAGCTGCGCGCCGGGCTGCCGCTGTTTGCGGCTGTCGAAGCGCTGTCGGTCGACCGCATGGCGGTTAACCTTCTCTTTTTTGCCGAACGGCATGGCGATTTACCGCGCGGCATGGCAGAGACAGGGGAAGCGCTGGCGCAAAAAGCGCGCTTCTACGAGCAGCTTCACCGCTTCAGCCGCTATCCGCTGTTCCTTCTTTCTTTGCTCATCATCATGCTCGTCTTGATGGAATGGTGGCTGCTGCCGCAGTTTGAACGGGCGGCGGCGGCGTTTTCTCCACAACGCGGGCACACCGCTTGGCTGCTTGCGGTGGTCGCCCATGCCCCTATGGCGATGGCGGCCATCGCCGTCTTGGCGGTGTTCTCCGGGCTGTTTTACACCGCTTATTTCCGCCGCTGGCCGGTCTCCCGAAAACTTCAATTCGCCTTGCGAATTCCAGGGCTTGCTTCGTTTCTGAGACTGTTCCTCACCTGCCTGACTGCCCGACAGCTCGGGCGCTTGCTGCAGGCCGGGTTGTCGGTTTATGATGCGCTCGGCGTGTTCAGCGAGCCGTCGTCCTGGCCATTTTTGCAAATGGAAGGCCGGCGCCTTCGCCACGGGTTGATGAAAGGGATGGCGCTTGACAGATTAATCGGCGCCGCCCGCTATTACGAACAAGAGCTGGCGCTTGTCATCCGCCACGGCCAGTCGAACGGCGAGCTTGGCAAAGAACTTGAACATTACAGCGAGTTTTTGCTGCAGATGATCGAAAAACGGGCCGAGGCTGCGCTGAAGCTCGTGCAGCCGCTTTTGCTGTCGGTTGTCGGGGCGCTGATTGTCGGCATGTATTTGGCCATTTTGCTGCCAATGTTTTCGATGTTGAACAGCTTGTAAAACAAGCGATAACTACATTTGTCGAGCGAGGAGGAATAGTTGTGAACCAAAAAGGGTTTACGCTCATTGAAATGTTGATCGTCCTGATGGTCATTTCCGTGCTGCTGTTCATTGCGATTCCGAACATTGCGAAACATAACAGCATGATTAACGAAAAAGGGTGCGAAGCGTTTCTGAACACCGTGCAGGCGCAAGTGAAGGCATACGAGATGGAACATAACAAAATTCCGACGGTGCAGGAATTGCTCGCTGGCCGCTATATCAAGTCGGACAAATGTCCGAACGGTCATGCCATCCAAATCAGCGCGAACGGCGATGTGAGTGAAAGTGGCTCGTAACGGCGGGTTTACGCTGCTTGAGATGCTGGTCGTTTTATCGGTCGTCCTTTTGCTGTCGGTGTTGGCTGTTCCGGCGTTCGGCGGGGCGGTGCGCCAGCAGGAGGAAGCGCATATGCTGGCCGTGCTGCGCGCCGACTTGTACAGCGCGCAGCAGCACGCCATCGCCCATCGGAGGAAGGTGTCCGTCTTTTTCAGCAATGGACGCGGTGAGTATAGGGCGGTCGAAGGAGGAAGCGGCCGGACGGTCGTCGTCCGCTCGCTTCCTGCGCCTTGGCGGTTTCAGCTCAGCACGCTCCGTAATCCGCTCATCTTTACCGATAATGGCAATATCGAGCAAGCGGGAACTGTTTGGGTGAAAAGCGGCCGGGGCAGCTACAAGGTGACGTTTTTGCTCGGGAAGGGGCGGTTTTATGTGCAAAAAATGTAGCCGCGGATTTTTGCTCATGGAAGCGTTGTTCGCGTTGGCGCTGTTATGGACGGCGGCCGCCGTTTTTCTGCCTATGTTGATGCAAATGGAGCTTGAACGGAACAACCTCGCTCTTGAAGAACAAGCGCAGCGGCTGCTGGCCATTGCGCTGTATGAGGAGCCACTTGTTGGTGAAACGAAGGCATCGATTGGGCGGACGGTGTTTCGGCTTCGGGCGTATGAGGAAGGAGGGCGGATGTGGAAAGTATGTGTGCGTTGGAACGATTATGCCGGCCGCGAAAAGGAGCAGTGCGGGTACAGCAAGCGATAGGAAGTAAGGAAGGCGGGTTTGCATTGCTTGAGGCATTGATGGCCTTGGCTGTTGCTTTAGCGGTGGCCGCGGTCATCCCGGCGCTGCTTGCTGTCCGCCCGCTCGCCGCAGAGCCGAGCGACGGGTTTGCGCGCTTGGAATGGAGGCTGTTTTTGCAGCAGCTGCAAATCGAGTTGAATGAAGCGAAAAAATGGTCGACGGATGGCCGTGTGCTGTACTTACACAAATGGAATGGCGAGACCGTCAGTTTCTCGTTGGTTGCACCAAAAGCGGAACTGATTCGTCAAGTGAACGGAGCAGGCTACGAGACGGCGCTCCGCCATGTGCGGGCGGTGTCCTATCGCATCGGCGCCCATGGCTTGTTTTTGCAAGTGACAGCCGATGACGGCAAGGTGTGCGACGCGTTTGTGGCGCGGATGTTTTAGGCAAGGCGGCGCTAAGCCTGGAACGAGGCGAGCGCATCATTGAGGCTTTATGGCCTCATGCTTTGCGCGGTGTCGGCAAGGAGGAAAAGACGCAAGGGGTGAGGACAAATGGGCCGCCAAGATGGGGTGATTTTCCCGCTTGTCGCGGTCGTCGCGTTGCTGCTAGCGTTTTTTATGACGAATGCCGCACTTTTATACGAGGCGGAGCAGCAGGCGGCGCACGCCGTCCGGCAGGCAGCCGAGGCGGACGAGCTCGTGCAAATGGCGGTGTTTGATGTAAAGGAACAAATTGCAGCAACGGCTGCTGTGACAACGAAACAGGAAGGAAAGTGGACGTATCCGCGCGGGGAGGCGGTCTGCCGGTGGCAAAAGGAAACGGAGGCGAGCGTCCGGGTTTTCTTGACGGTTCGCTCGGCGGCCGGACTGCAGCGGACGGTCGCCTTCACCGTTGCCCTTCCATCGCTCGATATTACGGAATGGACGGAGCAAAACGGGTGAACTGCTCCGCCGGCCGAAATTCATCTCCCGCCTACTCATCGGGCTGTGCCATTTACGTTTCTTGAGGAGGGGACTTCTTTCGGAAAACGGTTAAAAAAGGAAAGATGAGGAAAAACTAAAAGAAAAAAGGGGGGCTTCGATGGCAGTCAACGACTATGTCAAATTTGTCACCCAGCGGTTCGTCACGTATATGGATATGCCAAAAGAGGAGCGGGCGCGGCGGCGGAGCGCGCGCAAACAAGAGCGGCCGCCGCTCTCTTACCGCTTGTTCGGCATCGTGCCGCTTTCACTCCGTTTGTTGTTTCGGCGCCGCCCGTAATGGGCGCCCGCTGGCTTGCAGCCGGCGGGCGTTTTTGATGGGGAGGGATGGCGGAATCCGCGCCGGGCTCAGGCTGCAGGCTTTTCGCACGGCAGCTCACGATGTGCGAGGCAGCAAGTAAAACAGCCCGCCGTTAATGACGGAAACGGTGATGCGCGGCTTGTACTGTTTTTCAAGCGCTTCTTTCTCGATATAATAACACTCCGGCTTTTCTTCCGTCTCTTTGTAAAACTCATCAAGCAAAGCTAAATCGTCGGCCCAGCGCCGGCGCGCTTCCTCGGCCCATGCATGATCGTCGGCGGCAATGCGGCCGCGGATATATTGCTCGAGGCGGGCGATGCCGCTTGGCGGCTTAATGAGCGGCGAAATTGTAAAACAATAGTCCGGGATTTTCGGCGTCAGTCGGCGCGCGCGGAGCCGCTCGTGGAACGACTCGACGATCGTTCCGCTAATGAGATGAAGGCCAAGGGAGACGATGGCATCTTTTTTTCGGTCGCATTCGTAGGAAATGACAACGTTCATCCCAAGCCATGGATGAAGGGCGGCATGGCTGGCGAGCGGGGCGTCCGGCTCTTCGTACAAACGAATGAAGCTGCCGCGTTTTTGCGCCGAGCGGAACAGCTGGTGCAGCCGCGGCGCCCCGAAATGAAGCCGGTCGCCTTTCAGCTTTTCCGTCCGTTCGCTCGGGCGGGTAATCAGCGTGAGCTGCATCGGCTGCGGGACGCCGCCCGTCCGTTCGATGTAATGCCAGTAAAACGGCCGGTTCATCAGCTCTTTATCCATTTCTGGCGTCAGCTGGACCGTCATATAGTCGTCATTCGCTTCTAACAACGTGCACCCGTTGGCGGCAAAATAACGCTCCACAAAACGACGGATTTCATGTTGCTGCATGCCGTTTGCCTCCTTCCTTTCCGAGCTGCTCCGCCAGCTCGATCATCGCGACGATGTTTTCCATTTTGATTTTCATCTCCCCTTCGCTCCGTGAATGAACGAAGGCGTCTTCGAAGTAGCGTTCCAAGTTGGCGAGGTTCATTTTCGCCAAAATGTCGTCCAGCTCGCCGACTACCCGCTCGAACAAGCGGATTTTCTCATAGAGAAGCGTTAAAATATGCTCTTCGACCGTCTGTTTGACGGCGAAGTTGTAAATGTAAACGTCATCTGTCTGCCCGAGGCGATGGACGCGGCCGATCCGCTGCTCAAGGCGCATCGGGTTCCACGGCAAGTCGTAGTTGATGACATAGCGGCAAAATTGCAAGTTGATGCCCTCGCCGCCCGCTTCGGTGGCGATGAACACTTGGGCGTGGTGTTTAAACAGTTCCTGCATCCAGTCTTTTTTGCCGCGCCGGAAGCCGCCGCGAAACGGGACGGATGAAATGCCGTGCTGTTTTAAAAACCATTGCAAATACAGCTGTGTCGCCCGGTATTCCGTAAAAATAATCACCTTATCGTTAATGGAGCGGATCAGTTCAAGCGCTTTTTCCGCCTTTGAATTCGTCGTGACGGCGTTGATTTTTTCCAGCACCTGCTCAAGCGCTTCAGGAATGGCTCCTTCGCATTTCTCCATCATATTTTTTATGGTTAAAAACAGCGCTTCACGGCTGCTGCACGCCTCGCGAAGCAGCGTGATGAGCGAAAACGAACCGGCGAACGGCTCATGGCGGAGCGCCCTCACTGCTTCGTACAGTTCGCGCTCTTCATCCGTAAACTCGATCAACACCGGCTCGACATGGCGCTTCGACCATTCGATCGGTGTATCGGCGCGGCGGTTGCGGATCATTACTTTGTTGACGAGCGCTTTTAAATGCTCGTTCGCCTGCACCGCCCTTGTTTTGCCGTATGTTTTGGCAAACTGCTCGGCGTTGCCTAAATGGCCGGGCTTCAAAAGTGAGACGAGGTTGAAGATTTCCTCAATCCGGTTTTGAATCGGCGTCGCCGTCAGCAACAAACAAAACTTCTTTTTTAAATTTTGCACAAACTCGTAGTTTTTCGTTTTGTTGTTTTTCAGTTTGTGCGCCTCGTCGATGATGATCATATCGTATGGCTGTTCGTAAATGATGGAGCGGTGCGGCTCCTTTTTCGCTGTATCGATCGAAGAAACCACAATGTCGCACTGTTCCCAGACGTAGCTCTTTTTTTGCTGGACGGCCGGGATGAAAAACTTTTCGTTCAATTCTTTCACCCATTGTGAAACAAGGGAGGCGGGAACGAGAATGAGCGCTTTTTTCACAAGGCCGCGAATCATATACTCTTTTAGGACGAGCCCGGCTTCAATCGTTTTGCCAAGTCCGACTTCATCGGCCAAAATCGCTTTGCCGTTCATCTCTTCAACGACGCGGCGCGCCACTTCGAGCTGGTGCGGGAGGATCGTCAAATGCGGCAAGTGCTTAGGCGCCTGCAGGCCGTCAAATTCCGGCACGCTTAAATGATGGGCCGCCTCTAACGCCAGCTCATACATTTCCCAGCTTGCCCACGGCCCGTCTTTTTCAATGCGCTCAAGAAATTCCTTTTTCCACGTCTCGTCCATTTCGATCGCAATGTTCATGTCCATCCCCTTCCCTTGTGACGAATGTTTATTCCGTAAAAATCCTCTTTGTTAGACAAAACAAGAACATTTTGACGGATAATTTCTATAAAAGTTCGATCATTTCCTATTGCCCTTTTTGAGTGGTTAATGGTAGTATAAATTTAGAACATTCGCATGAATGGCGGTCAAGGGCGTTTCTTAGTATGCCCGCTTTGGAAAATTTTATTGATCGGCGGATGACGGCAAGGGGAGAGACTACGGAATGTAGCGCCGAAGGAGCAAGCGGAAACGCGAATCTCTCAGGCAAAAAGACTCTTGCTTGACGCAGCTCTGGAGAGCGCCTGCCTATCGGCGGGCCACCCAAGGGGAAACCGTCGGGACCTCGCTGCCGCCAAGGCGCAGGCAAGCGGCCGACGGGAAACTTTCAGGTGCCAGGACAGAGCCTCTCTTTTTTCGCAAAGGGGGGAGTCTGTCCTTTTTTGCGTCATGCATTTCGATGAGGGAGGGAATCGCCTTGTTAAAGCGCACGCCGCTATTTCCGGTATACGCCCGTTACAACGCCAAAACAGTCGAATTTGGCGGCTGGGAAATGCCGGTGCAGTTTTCAAGCATCAAGGAAGAGCATGAAGCGGTAAGGACGCGCGCCGGACTGTTTGACGTCTCCCACATGGGGGAAATTGCGGTCCGCGGCCGCGGAAGCCTTGCCTTTTTGCAAAAACTGATGACGAACGATGTCGCCAAGCTTCGTCCAGGGCGGGCGCAATACACGCTCATGTGCAACGAAGATGGCGGCACGGTCGATGATTTGCTTATTTATCAAAAAGGAGAGAGCGACTATTTGCTTGTCGTCAACGCCGCCAATACGGAAAAAGATTTTGCCTGGCTGAATGAGCACATCGATGCGGATGTCGAGCTTGACAACGTTTCAGCGCAAACGGCGCAGCTTGCTCTGCAAGGACCAGCGGCCGAACGCGTGCTGCAAAAATTAACCAATCTGGATTTGCCGGCGATGCGTCCGTTTTCGTTCCAAGACAATGTGGAAGTGGCCGGCGTAAAGGCGCTCGTCTCGCGCACCGGCTATACGGGCGAAGACGGGTTCGAGATCTATTGCCAGGCAGAGGATGCCATCACGTTATGGGAGGCCATTTTAACAGCCGGGGCCGAAGACGGCGTCCTCCCATGCGGACTGGGAGCGCGCGATACGCTCCGGTTTGAGGCGTGTCTGCCGCTTTACGGCCAAGAATTGTCCGAAACGATCTCCCCGCTTGAAGCCGGGCTCGGGTTTGCCGTCAAAACGGAAAAAGAATCGCCGTTTATCGGCCAGGCCGCGTTAAAGCGGCAAAAAGAAGCCGGACCGCCGCGGCGGCTTGTCGGCATCGAGATGATGGACCGCGGCATTCCGCGCCATGGCTACCGGGTATTTGCCGGGAGCGCTGAAGTCGGATTCATTACGACCGGCACGCAGTCGCCGACGCTGAAGAAAAACATCGGGTTGGCGCTCGTGACAGCGGATGTTGCCGCAGCCGGTCAGGTCGTGGAGGTGGACATTCGCGGCAAGCGCTTGAAGGCGAAGATTGTACCGATCCCGTTTTACAAGCGGACGAAGTCATAAGCAAGGAGGAAAATACGGTGCTCCATCGTTATTTGCCGATGACGGAAGAAGACAAGCAGGAAATGTTGCGAACGATCGGCGTTGCATCCATTGATGAGCTGTTCGCCGACATTCCAGAACAAGTGCGTTTTCGAGGCGAGTTGAACGTGAAACCGGCGAAGTCGGAGCCGGAGCTATGGAAAGAGTTAAGCGCGTTAGCGGACAAAAACGCCAACGCCAAGCAATATGTTTCCTTTTTAGGAGCGGGCGTGTATGACCACTATATTCCGGCCGTGGTCGACCACGTCCTGTCGCGCTCCGAATTTTATACGGCGTATACGCCGTACCAGCCGGAGATTTCCCAAGGCGAACTGCAAGCCATTTTTGAGTTCCAAACGATGGTATGCGAGCTGACAGGCATGGATGTCGCCAATTCGTCGATGTACGACGGCGGCACGGCGCTCGCGGAAGCGGTGCTGCTTGCTGCCGCTCATACGAAGCGGACGAAAGTGCTTATTTCCGCGGCCGTTCACCCGCAATACCGCGATGTCGTGCGCACGTATGCGAAAGGGCAGAGATTAGAGGTAAAAGAAATTGCGTACGACGGCGGTGTTACCGATCTTCAAGCGCTTGAAGCGGAAATGGGGGATGACGTGGCGTGTGTGGTCGTCCAATACCCGAACTTCTTCGGGCAAATCGAGCCGCTCAAGGCGATGGAGCCGCTCGTCCATGAAAAGAAAAGCCTGTTCATTGTCGCGAGCAATCCGCTTGCCCTTGGCATTTTGACCCCGCCCGGCGCATTGGGGGCGGACATCGTCGTCGGCGATATGCAGCCGTTTGGCATCCCGATGCAGTTCGGCGGCCCACATTGCGGGTATTTCGCTGTCAAAGCGCCGCTGATGCGGAAAATTCCAGGCCGGCTCGTCGGGCAAACGAAAGATGAAGACGGGCGCCGCGGGTTTGTGTTGACGCTGCAGGCGCGCGAGCAGCATATCCGCCGCGATAAAGCGACATCCAATATTTGCTCGAACCAGGCGCTGAATGCCCTCGCCGCCTCGGTGGCGCTCTCGGCGCTCGGAAAACGGGGCGTAAAAGAGATGGCGACGATGAACATGCAAAAGGCGCATTATGCGAAACAGGCATTCGAACAGCACGGGGTTGTGTCGCCGTTTGCCGGTCCATTTTTCAATGAATTCGTCATCCGGCTCAACCGTCCGGTTTCTGAGGTGAACGCCCGCCTGCTCGAAAAGGGGATCATCGGCGGCTACGACCTTGGCGGTGATTATCCGGAACTTTCCAATCATATGCTTGTTGCTGTCACCGAACTGCGCACGAAAGAAGAAATCGATCGGTTCGTCAATGAATTGGGGGATTGCCATGCATAACGATCAACCGCTTATTTTCGAACGAAGCAAGCCGGGACGGATCGCCTACAGCCTGCCGGCGCTCGATGTTCCGGCTGTCGATGTCAGCGAGCTTGTGCCGCCCGATTATTTGCGTTCTGAAGAACCGGAGCTGCCGGAAGTATCGGAGCTCGATTTGATGCGCCATTACACGGCGCTTTCCAAGCGAAACCACGGCGTTGATTCCGGGTTTTACCCGCTTGGATCGTGCACGATGAAATACAATCCGAAAATCAATGAAAACGTCGCCCGTCTCGCCGGGTTTGCCCACATCCACCCGCTGCAGCCGGAAGAAACGGTGCAAGGGGCGCTTGAGTTGATGTACGACTTGCAGGAGCATTTAAAAGAAATCACGGGCATGGATGCGGTCACCTTGCAGCCGGCCGCCGGCGCCCATGGCGAGTGGACCGGGCTCATGATGATCCGCGCTTACCATGAGGCCAACGGCGATTTCAACCGGACGAAGGTAATCGTCCCGGATTCGGCGCACGGTACGAATCCGGCGTCGGCAACCGTTGCGGGGTTTGAGACAGTGACGGTCAAATCGACTGCCGCCGGCCTTGTTGATTTGGAGGATTTGCGGCGCGTCGTCGGCCCTGACACAGCGGCGCTCATGCTCACGAACCCGAACACGCTCGGGCTGTTTGAAGAGCAAATCGTCGAAATGGCGGAAATCGTCCATGCAGCGGGCGGCAAGCTGTACTATGACGGCGCGAACTTAAACGCCATCCTCGGCAAGGCGCGCCCCGGCGATATGGGCTTTGACGTCGTCCATTTGAACTTGCATAAAACGTTCACCGGCCCGCACGGCGGCGGAGGGCCAGGATCGGGCCCGGTCGGGGTGAAAGCTGACCTTGTGCCGTTTTTGCCGAAACCGGTCATCGCCAAAGGGGAAAACGGCCGTTGCTACCTTGACTACGACCGTCCACAGTCAATCGGCCGCGTCAAGCCGTTTTACGGCAATTTCGGCATCAACGTCCGGGCGTACACGTACATCCGCTCGATGGGGCCGGACGGTTTGAAAGCGGTGAGCGAATACGCCGTTTTAAACGCCAACTATATGATGCGCCGTCTTGCCGAGTATTACGATTTGCCGTATGACCGCCATTGCAAGCATGAGTTTGTCTTATCCGGCAAGCGGCAAAAGAAACTTGGCGTCAGAACGCTTGACATCGCGAAACGGCTGCTTGATTTCGGCTTCCATCCGCCGACCATTTACTTCCCGCTCATCGTCGAAGAGTGCATGATGATTGAGCCGACCGAGACGGAGTCGAAAGAGACGCTCGATGCGTTCATCGATGCGATGATTCAAATTGCCAAGGAAGCGGAAGAAACTCCGGAAATCGTTCAAGAAGCGCCGCATACGACGGTCGTCAAGCGGCTTGATGAAACGACCGCAGCGCGCAAGCCGATTTTGCGCTATCAAAAGCCGACAAACTGATCCGTGATACCGACAAACGGCTCGCCCGACAGTGGGCGGGCCGTTTCGTTTGGGGACAGCTGCATTGCTATGGCGGCATTGACAGAAAAGTCGAGTTAGTTTATTATATAAACTAATAGCAATGGCTGATCCATCATTCGCGGTGCATACTAAAAGTCATGACGAAAAGGATGACCGAAAACGTGAGGACAGGGAACATCACTCTTGTCAAAAAAATGAATAAACAGCTCGTCCTGAAATTGATCCGCGACCAACACCCGATTTCACGCGCCGATATTGCGAAAACGACCGGACTGAATAAAGCGACGGTTTCAGCGCTCGTCGATGAGCTGATCGCCGAGCATTTTGTCCATGAAAGCGGCATCGGCGTCTCCACAGGCGGACGCCGGCCGCTCATGCTCCGCTTTAATGCCGACGCCGGTTCGCTTGTCGGCGTCGAGCTCGGCGTTAACTATTTGTACGCCGTGGTGACGAACTTAAATGCTGAAATCATATGGGAGCAGCGGCGTTCGTTCCGCCCGTCCGAAGGGCAGGAGGCGATTGTCGGCGAGATGGCCGAATTGGTTGAAGCCGCGGTCCGCCGGGCGCCGGCGACACCGTACGGCGTAATGGGAATCGGCATCGGGGTGCCGGGCGTTGTCCATACGGAAAGCGGGACGGTGATTTTTGCGCCGAACTTGCGTTGGGGCGATGTGGCGTTGGCATCGGCCTTGCAAAAGCGATGGCCGCAATATCCGGTTATTGTGGAAAACGAGGCGAAACTGGCGGCGCTTGGCGAAAAATGGTTCGGCGCCGGCAAGGAGTTTGCCCATTTTGTGTATATTAGCGCCGGCATCGGCATCGGCGCCGGCGTCGTCCTTCATCATCAGCTGTATCGCGGGGTGAACGGGCTGGCGGGCGAGATCGGCCATCATACGATCGATGTCAACGGCGTCCGCTGTACTTGCGGCAATACCGGCTGCTGGGAAATGTACGCTTCACAAAAATATATTGAACGCCGTTTGGCCGAAGAAGGCCGTTTGGAGTGGCTGGACGACCGCTTTTCCATCGCCGCGATGGCGCTGGCGGCCGAAAACGATGCCCAGCTGGCGCGCATTTTGGAAGAAACGGGCCGCTATCTCGGCATCGGGCTGCTGCAGGTGATTTATGCGTACAACCCGGAGGCGGTCATTATCGGCGGCCCGCTTGCTCAGGCCGGTGATTTCGTGCTTGATGCAGCGCGCAAAGAGGTGAGGGAGCGCATTCTCGTCAAAAAAGAAAGCGAGCCGTCCATCATCGCCTCGAAGCTGAAAGAGAAAAGCTGCGCCATCGGTGCGGCTGCTTCGGTGCTTGAGGCGGTCGTCCTGCCGCCGGAATTTGAGACGGCTCCTTGACGGCCGCAACAGCAAAGGCGCCTGCCTATATAGATGCAATTTGAAGATTTACCATTTGCAGCTTTTATCGACTGTCAGGCGACCGAACAACGCCGCTTCACAGACCCATATATGGGTCTGTGAAG
>NZ_PIJF01000030.1:0-38407 GCF_002809985.1 Geobacillus sp. WSUCF-018B | reverse complement strand
AGACCTCCTTAATGTTGATTTCACCGCTAACATTATGGCCAGGATCTCGTCAGTGCTTTCTCTTTTTTGTCACTAAATCACAAAATTTGGTGATGAACCTTTATGAATATTTTGTTATGATCTATAATCGGATTGGTGATGTTTCATTATTTTGAAAATATAACGATGAAAAAGAGAGTGGAACGTGAAAGAGATGATAGGAATGTGGAAATTGATCAGAATGTTGAAGTTGCGAGATCTGGAGTTGTTTCGTTTAGATGACCAAGATGGTGAAACGGTTTGTATGTTATTGATTTTGGATTACAGGAGACCTAGTGTTTTCGATGATTTTCCCATTTTAAAGGGAATCGAGGATGAGGATTCATTTGAAGGCGCGGAGAATTATATCCACACGGTCATCATTTCAGAGAAAACATTAGAACAACATATGGTGGACCGAATCCTTGAGGTCATCGAAGGGTTAGTTGAACATAAGCCCGATTGTGATAATAATCATTCGTTTTATATTACGAAGTTCCCTGATTATTTTGGGGTTGGCACACATTTAATCGAGTACATTCAACCGATCTTAGATAAGATGAATTTTGATATTGATCTCACCTATATCACGGATAAACATTTCAATTACTTGACGCAAGAATAACGTTGCTTGCCGCGTCGCAGGCCATTTCCCCTTAGAGCAACGTGCCAATAGTCGTTTTGATTTCATGGCCGACCTGCTTATGGTATAGTTAAAATATCTGAAAGCTGAATAAACTGGTGATGGCCATGATTTATATTGGACTGACTGGTTGGGGGGATCATGACAGTTTGTATCCGCCAGGTCTTGCTGCGAAGGACAAACTGCCGGAATATGCGGCCCATTTTCCGACGGTCGAGGTCGATTCGTACTTTTACGCTATTCAGCCGCGTTCGAACGTGGAAAAGTGGATTCGCGAGACGCCACCGTCGTTTCAGTTTATTGTGAAGGCGTACCAAGGGATGACTGGGCATGAGCGCGGCCCGATTCCGTATGAAAGCAAGGAAGCGATGTTTGCCGCGTTTTTGGACTCGATCGCGCCGTTTCAGGAAGCGGGGAAGCTGGCGATGGTGCTGTTTCAGTTTCCGCCGTGGTTTGACTGCCGGCGCGAGCATGTGGAGTACTTGCGCTGGGTGAAAGCGCGGATGGGGGAGGTGCCGGCGGCGCTCGAATTTCGGCACCAATCGTGGTTTTCGCCGCGCTTTTATGACAAAACGCTGCGCTTCATGGAAGAAGAAGGCTGGATTCACAGCATTTGCGACGAGCCGCAGGCGGGGGAAGGGTCGGTGCCGACGGTGTTGCATCCGACCGACCGGGAAAAGACGCTCATCCGCCTGCACGGGCGCAGCGTGCACGGCTGGAACAGGGCGACGGCCGGCGAGAACTGGCGGGCGGTCCGCTACTTGTATCGATACAATGAGCGCGAGCTGCGCGAATGGGCGCGCCATATCGAGACATTAAAGCAAAAAACAAAACAGATTTACGTGCTGTTCAACAACAACTCCGGCGGCGACGCCGCTGACAACGCCAAACAATTGATCGATTTGCTTGGCATTGAATACACGGGCCTTGCGCCGCGGCAGCTTGGTTTGTTTTGAAGCGGGGAAGAGGGGGATGGAGGATGGCGTATGCGTTGCTTGTTTTGATCGGCTTTATCGCGGGATCGCTTGGCAGTTTGGCCGGCCTTGGCGGCGGGGTGATCATCGTGCCGGCGCTTTTGTTTTTCGGCGCGCTCGGCTGGCTGTCGGCGGTGACGCCGCAAGTGGCGGTCGGCACGTCGCTTGTCGTCATTATTTTCAATGGCTTATCGTCCACATTGTCGTATATGAAAGACAAAATGGTCGACTATCAAAGCGGCTTGCTCTTTTGCCTTGGCAGCGTTCCCGGGGCGGTCATCGGCGCTTGGGTGAACAATACGCTGAGCGCCGCTCATTTTTCATTGTATTTTGGGCTGTTTTTAATCGCCATGTCGCTCTTTTTGTCGCTGAGTCAAAAGAAAACGAAGCGTTCGGCTGACGAGACGGCGGCGGCGAAAGAAAACGGGGCCGAACGAACAGCGGCGGAGCAGGTGCGGCCGGCGCCATGGTGGCGACGGCGTGTTGTGCGAACGTACACGGACCGAAACGGCGAGGTGTTCACATACGGCTATCAACCGCTCATGGCGGTCGCCATCGCGTTTGTGGTCGGCTTTTTCGGCGGGCTGTTTGGCATTGGCGGCGGCTCGCTCATGGTGCCGGCGATGATCGTGCTGTTTCGCTTTCCGCCCCATGTGGCGGTGGCGACGTCGATGTTGATGATTTTCCTGTCCTCCCTCATCGGTTCGCTCACCCATGTCGCGATGGGAAACGTGCAATGGCCGTTTGCCCTTGCCCTCATTCCCGGGGTGTGGATCGGCGCGAAAACAGGGGCGTGGATCAATAAGCGGATGCCAAGCCGGACGCTTGTCGTCGTGCTGCGGCTAGTGCTTGTGCTGCTCGGGGCCCGGCTTGTATGGGGAAGTTTGGCGTAATGGAAGGAGGGGCGCGCGTTTTGAAGCAAACTATCTACATTTATCATACGAACGACGTGCACAGCCATTTTGAACATTGGCCGCAAATCGCCCGCTTTTTGTCGGAACGGAGACGGGAACATCGCGCTCGCAACGAGGCGATGCTGTTGTTTGACGTCGGCGATTTTCTCGATCGCGTGCACCCGATTACCGAGGCGACGCGCGGAAAAGCGAATGTGGATTTGTTGAATGATCTCGGCTATGATGCGGTGACGATCGGCAACAATGAAGGAATCACGCTTGATTACGACGAGCTTGATACGCTGTACGAGCGGGCTCGGTTTCCGGTTGTGGTCGCCAATTTGTTCCGCCGCAACGGCGAGCGGCCGCATTGGGCGCTTCCGTATGTCGTCATCCCGGCGACAGAGACGTTCCGCATCGGCGTAGTCGGTGCCACCGCCCCGTTTTCCCATTTTTACGAGTTGCTTGGCTGGAAAATTGCCCCACCGTTTGATTTGTTGGCCGCAGCGGTGGAGGAAGTGAAACGAAAAGCTGATTGCGTCGTCGTCTTATCCCATCTTGGGGTGAATGAAGATGAAAAAATCGCTGCGACGATTCCGGGCGTGGATATTGTGTTGGGCGCTCATACCCACCATGTGTTTCCAGAAGGCAAGGAAGTAAACGGTGCGCTTCTTTGCGCGGCTGGGAAATACGGACAATATGTCGGCGTCGTTAAGCTGGAAGTGGAAGGGCGACGTCTTGGGCGGGCGTCTGCGAAGGTGGTGGATGCTGGTGTGATGCCGTTTTCCGAAGAAGTGGCGTGCCGCCTTCGCTCCCTTGAACAGAAAAGTTTGGCGCGGCTTGAAGCGGAACAAGTCGCTGTGCTCCATGATGACTTGCCGCTTGACTGGTTCGCTCCGTCGCCGCTTGCCCGTTTGCTTGCGTCTGCGCTGCGCGAATGGTGCCAGGCGGACATCGGGATGGTGAACGCCGGGGTGCTGCTTGAACCGCTTGCGAGAGGACCGGTGACGAAAAAAGATTTGCATCGCATTTGCCCGCATCCGCTCAACCCGTGCAAGGTGAAGCTGCGCGGCGCGGAGCTCAAAGAGATTATCCTTGAGGCCAATACGGAACGGATGAAGCATTTGCGTTTTAAAGGGTTTGGCTTCCGCGGCGAAGTGATGGGGGAAATGGTGTACGACGGCGTCGAGATCGAAACGGAGCTGGAAGAAGACGGCGCCTGGCATATCCGCGCCATTCGAATCAACGGCGAGCCGCTCGAGCCGGAGCGCACCTATGACGTGGCGACGACCGACATGTTTGCCATTGGTCATTTTTACCCGCAAATTCAGCGGGCGGCGGAGAAAACGTACTATATGCCGGAGTTTTTGCGCGATCTTCTCGCCTGGAAATTGGCCCAATAGGCAGGCACTTCTTTTTCCATGCTTCATACATTGGAGTATGGAAAGGAGAGTGACTGCGGCGATGGTGGAAGTCAAGCCGATTATCATTGAGGGACATCCGTTTGTCGCGGTGTCCGTCCAGCTGCCGAAAACGAATTTGTTGGCGGTGGCGAGTGAAAAAGGGTACATCATGTGCGGGGCGCTCGATGTGGCGCTATTGAACGAAAAGCTGCGCGACCGCGGCATTGTCGCCGGAAGGGCGGTCGGGGTGCGCACGATCGAGCAGCTGCTTGAGGCGCCGCTCGAATCGGTGACAGTCGCCGCCGAGGAGCTTGGCATCAAACGGGGAATGAAAGGAAAAGACGCGCTGTTGAAAATGCGGTGAAAAAATCCCTCCTTGCAAGCATACATATAGCTTGTAAAGGAGGGATTTCATTTTGCTGCGCCCCCGATTTGTGCGGAGAGGGCCGCTTCCGTTCCGCTACGTGTTTTTATTGACGTTCGTTTTTTTTATGTTTTCCACAGCGGCCGGGCTTTGGATCGTGAATAAAGGCATTGAGCCGGTGCTGATGGAAATTGCCGAAACGGAAACGAAGCGGATCGCCAATTTGATTATCAATAACGCTCTTGAGAAACAATTTGAAGAAGAAAATTCGAAATTCCAGGAGCTCGTGACTGTCCAGCAAGACAACAGCGGGAGAATCGTGTCCGTCGATTTTAACGCCGAGGCGATCAACCGCATTTTGGAAGAAATAGATGACCATGTGATGGCGAGTTTAAAGGCGGCGACAGAAGGACGGATCGAACGGATGGTGCTGCCTGAGGTCGAATCCGGCCAAGGAGACAGCCGCGGGATCATTTACTATATCCCGCTCGGCCAAGTGACGAACAACGTGCTGCTCGCCAATCTCGGCCCGCGCGTTCCGGTGCAGTTCCAAATCGTCGGCAATGTCGATTCGGAAGTGATCAAGGAAATTCGCGCCTATGACATTAACAGCTTTTTTATTGAGATCGACGTTCACGTTGAAGTCGACATCCAAGTCGTCATTCCGTTTGCGTCCAAGCTGACGACGGTCAAAGAAGATATTCCGGTCGTGATGCGCTTCATTCCAGGAGAAGTGCCGCAGTTTTACAACAAAAACGGCGGCTCGCTCGGCCCGTCGGTTCCGCTTCCGAAGCGCTAGTTCAGAAAATGGTTTTGCCGGAAACATGGAAACGTTATACAACGAAAGCGTCGATCCGGCGTCTTTTTCCAGGCTCGCCTGCTCTCCACGACGGGGAGCGAACGAGCTTTTTTGTTTTCAAAAAGAAAAGAGCTAGACGATCCGCTGTAAATTTTGTAATATTATATTAAATTGAAAATAGTTTTATTATTTACATAAGGTCTAGAGGGGATGTGGGAGCCGAGGCAAAGGGACAGGAAACAAGAAGGGCCGGTTTTGGACGCGGCCGCCTTTCAACACATGATGATCGTGCGCATGGGAACGGCGCTTGATTCGTAGAATGCCGCTAGGCGCACATCGGTGACAGAACATTTTGAATAATAGGGGGAACAAGAAATGAAGAAAAAAAGAACAGCAGGTGTCTTTTTCTCATTGATGCTGACGGCAGGTCTTTTGGCCGGCTGCGGCGGCAACCAACAAAGCGGCAGTTCTTCAGGCGGAAACGGTGGCGGAGGAGGCGGCGATGTCATTAAAATCGGCGCCAACCTTGAGCTCTCCGGCGGCGTCGCTTCGTATGGACAGTCGATCGCCGAAGGAGTAGAGCTGGCGTTTGAGGAAATCAACAAAGAAGGAATCAACGGCAAAAAGTTGGAGTTGGTCAAAGTCGACAACAAATCGGAAGCGACCGAAGCGACAAACGGCGCCATCAAGCTGATCAGTCAAGATAAAGTCGCTGCCATTATCGGGTCGGCGACGAGCACGAACACGCTCGCTCAAGTGCAAATTGCCAATGACAATAAAGTTCCGATTATTACACCGTCTGGGACGAGCGAAACGGTGACCGTCAAAGATGGCAAAGTGAACGAGTTCGTCTTCCGGACGTGCTTTATCGACCCGTTCCAAGGAACGGTGGCGGCCAAATTTGCGCTGAACGACTTGAAAGTAAAAAAGGCGGCTGTTTTGATCGACAGCGCGAGCGATTACTCGAAAGGGCTGGCGGCGTCATTTAAAGAAACATTTACAGCCGGCGGCGGCCAAATTGTCGCCGAAGAAGCGTATGTGGCGAAAGACACCGACTTCCGCGCCACGCTGACGAGCATTAAATCGGCCAATCCGGAATTTTTATTCTTGCCGGGCTACTATGAAGAAGTCGGTTTGATCGTCAAACAAGCGCGCGAGCTTGGGTTGAACGTCCCGATCATGGGCGGCGACGGCTGGGATTCGCCAAAACTGATTGAGCTTGCCGGCAAAGACGCGTTGAACAATACGTACATTACGAACCATTATTCGTCGGGCGACCCGGACCCGAAAATTCAAGAATTTGTCAAAGCGTTCCAAGCGAAATACAATAAAGCGCCGGACGCCTTTAACGCCCTTGGCTACGATACGGCATACTTCTTGGCGGATGCCATCAAACGGGCTGGCAGCGCCGATCCGGTGAAAATTAAAGACGCGCTGGCGCAAACGAAAGATTTGCAGCTTGTCACGGGAACATTTACGGTCGATCAAAACCACAATCCTATCAAATCGGCCATTATTTTGGAATACAAAGACGGGCAGCAGCAATTTAAAACAAAAGTCAATCCGTAATGAGGCTCACAGGGCGGGGAGGGGGCGCTCCCGTGGGGGCGTCCCTGTCCGGCCTTTCGTTTGGACATGGAACGAGTTTTCGTTAAGGAGCGTGCAATCATGGAACTCATTCAACAGCTAGTGAACGGCATTTCGCTAGGCAGCATTTATGCGCTCATCGCGCTTGGCTATACGATGGTGTATGGCATCGTCCGGCTCATTAACTTCGCCCATGGCGACGTCTTTATGATTGGTTCATTCGTCGGTTTTTACGCTGTGACGATGCTCGGCGTCGGTTTTTTCCCAGCGCTGTTGTTGGCGATGGCCGCCTGCGCCGTGCTCGGGGTAGTCATTGAGCGGATTGCGTACAAGCCGCTGCGCAACGCGACGCGCATTGCTGTGCTCATTACAGCGATCGGCGTATCGCTTTTGATCGAGTACGTCACCATTTATTTGCGCGGGGCGCAGCCGGAAGCGTATCCGAGCACGTTGCTGTCAGATCGGAACTTGGAGCTGTTTGGCGTTGTCATCAGCAGCCAGTCGCTGTTCATCCTCGGCACGTCCCTCGTTTTGATGGTCCTTCTTCAGTTCATTGTTCACCGGACAAAAATCGGGAAGGCGATGCGTGCGGTTTCTCATGATGCGGAAGCGGCCCGGTTAATGGGAATCAACGTCGACAATACGATTTCGGCCACGTTCGCCATCGGTTCGGCGCTCGCGGGGGCGGCAGGCGTCATTTTTGGCATCTATTACACGAAAATTGATCCATTGATGGGCATTCTTCCTGGATTGAAGGCGTTTGTCGCTGCCGTGTTGGGCGGAATCGGCATCATTCCGGGAGCGATGGTCGGGGGGCTTTTGCTTGGCGTCATCGAATCGCTCGTCAGCGGGCTCGGCTACTCGCTTTGGCGCGACGGAGCGGCGTTTGTCATTTTAATTCTCATCCTCATTTTCCGGCCGGCCGGATTGTTTGGTAAGAACGTACGAGAAAAAGTGTAAAGGATGGTAGGGAACAATGGCAACTTGGAAGCGGACGCGTGGATTTTGGGTTTCCGTCATACTGGCCTTCGCCTTTTTCGTTGTTGTCGAGTGGCTGATTGCAAGCGGAACGTTAAACATCTTTTATGTGAATACCCTCTTTTTTATGGCGATTAATGTCATTTTGGCCGTCAGCCTTCATTTAATTATCGGGATCACCGGACAATTTTCCATTGGCCATGCCGGTTTTTTCGCCGTTGGCGCCTATGCCTCCGCGATTATGACGATGAAGCTGCAGCTGCCGTTTGCGGCCGGCGTTCTGGCCGCCGGGGTGGCGGCGGCGCTCGCCGGCCTCATCATCGGCGTGCCGAGCTTGCGTTTAAAAGGCGATTATTTGGCGATCGCCACGCTCGGCTTTGGCGAAATTGTCCGCATCGCGCTCTTGAACATCGATTACGTCGGCGGGGCGAGCGGCATGACGGTGACGCATATGACGACATGGCCGTGGGTGTTCGCCTGCCTGTTTGCCACCATTTTGGTGATCGCCAACTTCACGAACTCGACGCACGGACGGGCGTGCATCTCGATCCGCGAAGATGAAATCGCCGCCGATGCCATGGGGATCAACACGACGTATTACAAAGTGGCGGCGTTTGTGATCGGTTCGTTTTTCGCCGGCATCGCCGGAGCGCTGTATGCGCACCATTTTTACATCATTCAGCCATCGAACTTTGGCTTCCTGAAATCGTTCGACATTTTGATTTTCGTCGTGCTCGGCGGGCTCGGCAGCCTATCCGGCGCGGTGGTGGCCGCGGTGTTGCTGACGATCGTTTCGACGTTCTTGCAAAACTATCCGGAAACGCGGATGATCATTTACAGCATCGTCTTGATTTTGGTGATGCTGTACCGTCCAACCGGGTTGATGGGGACGAAAGAACTATCTTCGCTCTTCAAATGGCGGAAGGCAGCGCAGGGAGGAATGAATCATGGCGGCAAAAACACCGTTGCTTAAAGCAGAAAACGTCGGCATCCAGTTTGGCGGGCTCAAGGCGCTCTCCGGTGTGACGATGGAGCTATATCAAGGGGAGCTTGTCGGGCTCATCGGCCCGAACGGCGCGGGGAAAACGACGCTGTTTAACTTGTTGACGGGCGTGTATGTGCCGACTGACGGGCGGATTATGCTTGACGGCGAGACGTTGAACGGACTGCCGCCGTATAAAATTACGCGCAAAGGGATCAGCCGGACGTTTCAAAACATTCGCCTGTTCGGCGAGCTGTCGGTGCTCGACAACGTGAAAGTCGCCTACCATGCGCACGCCCGCCATTCGATCGCGAGCTCCATTCTCCGCCTCCCGTCCCATTTCCGCGGGGAAAAGGAAATGGAAGAAAAGGCGATCGATTTTTTAAAAATTTTCCAGCTTGACGGCGTCATGCACGAGAAAGCGAAAAACTTGCCGTACGGCCAGCAGCGCCGGCTTGAGATCGCCCGGGCGCTGGCGGCGCAGCCAAAAGTGCTTTTGCTTGACGAGCCGGCCGCCGGCATGAACCCGCAAGAAACGAAAGAATTGATGAACTTGATCGCGTTTATCCGTGAACGGTTTGCGTTGACGATTTTGTTGATCGAACACGATATGTCGCTTGTGATGGGCATTTGTGAGCGCATTTACGTGTTGGACCACGGCCAGCTGATCGCCCACGGCACGCCGGAACAAGTGCGCAGCAACCCGAAAGTGATCGAGGCTTACCTTGGCGAGGAGGTGTCGTGACGTGTTGAAAGTGGAGGCAATCGATGTGTTTTACGGCAACATTCATGCCTTAAAAGGGGTATCGCTTGAGGTGAACAAAGGCGAGATCGTCACGCTGATCGGCGCAAACGGCGCCGGCAAAACGACGCTGCTAAAAACGATCTCCGGCTTGTTGAAGCCGAAAAGCGGCGACATCGTCTACGAAGGGGCTTCGATCGCCGGCAAGGCGGCGCAAACGATCGTCAAGCACGGCATTTCCCACGTGCCGGAAGGGCGGCGCGTGTTCGCCAATATGACGGTCGAGGAAAACTTGGAGCTTGGCGCGTTTTTGCGTAAAGACAAAGACGGCATTCAACAAGACTTTGCCAAAGTCTTTCAGCTGTTCCCGCGCCTCGAGGAGCGGCGCAAGCAGCTGGCCGGCACGCTCTCAGGCGGCGAGCAGCAGATGCTCGCCATCGGCCGTGCGCTCATGGCGCGCCCGAAGCTGCTCTTGCTTGACGAACCGTCGATGGGGCTCGCGCCGCTTTTGGTCAAAACGATTTTCCGCATCATTCAGGAAATCAACGAATCGGGGACGACGATTTTGCTTGTCGAACAAAACGCTCACATGGCGCTCTCCATCGCCCACCGCGCCTACGTCATCGAATCCGGGCGCGTCGTCCTGTCGGGGGCGGCGAGCGAGCTGCAGGCGAGCGAGCAAGTGAAACAGGCGTATTTGGGCGGGCATTAACGAAAGCAGAAAGACGAAAAGAGGCCGACATCGGCCTCTTTTTTTGTCCAGCCGCCGCTGCTAGCGGCGCCGCTGTTGCTGCCGCTCGGCCCGCTCCCACGCTTTCAAGTGCGGATACGGGTCAAACGCCCACTCCGTATAGCCGTTGTCTTTGTACATGCCGTAATGGAGGTGGGGCGGGAACTTTCCAGCGGTGCCCGGCGGCCCGTAGCCGGAGCTGCCGACCGAGCCGATGATCGTGCCCGGCTCGACGATTTGCCCTTCGCGAAGCCCGGCGGCAAAGCCGTTCAAATGGGCAAAATAATGGTACGTGTTGTTGATGTCGCGGATGCCGACGCGCCAGCCGCCGTATTTATTCCATCCTTTCAGTTCGACAATGCCATAGCACGTCGAGCGGACCGGCACGCCGTAGCCGGCGAAAATGTCGGTTCCTTCATGAATGCGGCGCCCGCCCCAGCCGCGCGCATCGCCCCACGTGTCGCGGTAGCTGTAATTCGCCCGCAACGGGAGCGGAAAGACATGGTCATCCAGTTTCAATGTCTTGTATTTTTTGTAAATCTTCACTTTTCCTAAAATCAAATCCACCGTTTTGGAGCGCTGGTAATAGTTCCAAAGCGCGATTTTAATATGGCGATGATCGATGCCGTATGTCTGCAAATAGCGCGCCATGGCCATGATGACGTCGTCGTCATCATCCGCCCGCGCCTTGCCGTCCCCGTCTCCGTCCACACCGAGCCCGCCAAACTGGGAAATCGTAAATGGGTTCGTATCGTGCGGATTTTTGTTCAGCGGTCCGGCCCATACGTCCGGTTTCATATAAATGCCGAGGACGCCGGTTGGTTTTGGCAAGTCGCGGCGCGCTTGCCGGATGTTCCGTTCATACTGGTCGATGGCGGCAAAGTAATACCATGGAATGAGCGAAACCGCCTCCGCTTTTTTATACAGCTCCATGCGCTGTTCGTATACTGCGTCGTCGTTTTCCGCCGCGGAAGCCGCGCTGGCCGCTATGAACAACACCGTCGCCACCCATAGGGCGACAAACCATCGCTGCACGTGGAATCCCCCCTTTTCGCCCATTTCATATGTTTAGTTTGGGGAGAAACAGGCGATTCATAAATGTTAAAAAGAGGAAAGCGGCTTATTTTTTTGTGTTTTTTCGCGTTTTTCATTTATAATGAAAATGAAACAATCCTCGACAAGTGGAGTGAGAACGATGGCAACAAACGAAGAACATGTCCGCAAGCCGGACTGGCTGAAGATTAAACTGAACACGAATGAACATTATATCGGATTGAAGAAGTTGATGCGGGAAAACCGTTTACATACTGTGTGCGAAGAGGCGAAGTGCCCGAACATTCATGAGTGCTGGGCGGTAAGGCGGACGGCGACGTTTATGATTTTGGGCAGCGTCTGCACGCGCGCCTGCCGCTTTTGCGCCGTCAAAACCGGGCTCCCGACCGAGCTTGACTGGCAAGAGCCGGAACGCGTCGCCGAGTCGGTGCGCATCATGAATTTAAAACACGTCGTCGTCACGGCCGTCGCCCGCGATGACCTCAAAGACGGCGGGGCGGCGGTGTTTGCGGAAACGGTGCGTGCCATCCGCCGGAAAAATCCGTTTACGACGATTGAAGTGCTGCCATCGGATATGGGCGGCGTGTATGAAAACTTAAAAACGCTGATGGACGCCCGTCCCGATATTTTAAACCATAACATCGAAACGGTGCGCCGTCTGACGCCGAGAGTGCGCGCCCGGGCGACGTATGAACGCTCGCTTGAGTTTTTGCGGCGCGCGAAAGAACTGCAGCCGGACATTCCGACGAAATCGAGCATCATGGTCGGCCTTGGGGAAACGAAAGAGGAAATTATCGAAGCGATGGACGATTTGCGCGCCAACCATGTCGACATTTTGACGATCGGCCAATATTTGCAGCCGACGAAAAAACATTTGAAAGTCGTCAAATATTACCATCCGGACGAATTCCAAGAGCTGAAAGAAATCGCGCTGAGCAAAGGGTTCAGCCATTGCGAGGCCGGTCCGCTCGTCCGTTCGTCGTACCATGCCGACGAGCAGGTGAACGAAGCGGCGAAAGCGCGGCAGCTGAAGGCGTGAAGATGGCAAGCGCCCGGGCTTGCGGAGTCAAAGCCGGCGTCTGCCCCCCTCGCTGCCGCCAAACAGCCTGCGAGGGGAGATGCGGGCATCGCGCCCAGGCGGCAAACACTTTGACTAGCGGCTTTTGTTGTCGGAAAAAAGAAACGGTCGTGCCTCTTTAAGAAACAGGCAGACCGTTTTCTTTCGCTACCGTCCGGCCGGCGTCGGCCGCGGCGTGCCGTCGCGGAAGTCGCGGTCGAGGTGGTCGTTTGTCTCGTTGATCATTTCGCCGTTTTCATTTTCCCCGTCGCTCAGCTTTTTCCCTTGCGGATATTTCAACATCCGCTGAATCGTGGCATCGAGAATTTGGTCGATATTGCGCGCGTTCGAATCAAGGCGCCCGAAGCGCTCAATGTCTTTCATCAGCTGCGGATTGTCAGCGATATACACATGGTAGTAACGGGGAACGACGGACAGTGCTGTCTTTTTCACTTGGTCGGCGGTTTGCTGCCGATTTTTTGTGTCGGCGCCATAGACGACAAGCACCTCTTCATCGGTGACGAGCGTGGCGACGTCGTTGACGCCCGGCAGCTGCGTGCACAGTTTGCTGATTAAATCGGCGGCTTGCTCGCGGTTGAACGACGGCATGTCGTTATAGCCGTTTGCATCGCCGAGGATCGGGCTTTTTTGATGGCGAACGTAGCCGAAGTTGTTCATCGGCGTGTCATCGCCGTTTGGCACCCCGTTTTCGTTGTACAGCTCATTGCGGTCGGTCACATTGATCGTATTGCCGCTCCGTTTGTAGACGTCGGTGTTTTCGTCCTGCGCCGTCTGCGCGCAGCCGGCCAGGGCGATCGCCGTTCCGAACGCGGCGACGATCCAACATCGGTTCATCGTCAGCACCCCCCTCGCTTTTAGGGTGGCACGCGGTTCGCTGTTTGATAACAGTAATTGATTGGGTGCGGTGCATCGTTTATGATGAAAGTGGAAAGGCGAGGTGAGAGCGGTGATTTGCATTAACAACCATTGTTATGAACTGGTTGAAAACGTCAAAAACGCGTTTAACGAAGAGGCATTTCGCGCCCGATACGCGGATATTTTAGGGAAGTACGACTACATTGTCGGCGATTGGGGATACAATCAGCTTCGCCTGCGCGGGTTTTTCGATGACCATAACCAAAAGGCGACGTATGATACGAAAATCAGCACGCTGTCCGAGTATTTGTATGAATATTGCAATTTTGGGTGCGCCTATTTTGTGTTGCGCAAGGTGAAGCGGTAAAGGCGGCAGCCGCCCGCTGCCGGGCGGCCGCACGTCATTCGCCTTCGTTGTATGGAAACTGCTCGCTTTGGCGCGGGTCGTCGTGCGGCGGATGGGAGGCCGGATCGCGCCTTGGAATGTTTTGGTGGAACGATTTAAACTCATAGTTGAAGGCGCTGTAATGGCGCTGCCCTTCCTTCCACGGCGTGCTTTTGTTCTCGACCAGGGCGTCATCGCGGCGCGGCGAGCCGTACGGACCTTCCGGGAATTCTTCGGCGGTTAAAAAGTTGCGCTGTTTTTCGACGACGGAAAAGTCGGCATATTGTTCCCGTTCCGCCATTCGTCTCACCTTCCTTGCTGCCGGGGTGTTTCATAAGATGCCCAAAACCGAGGAAGGTTATGAAAGGCATTCGTCCAAAAAGGCGCGCAGCTCGTCGGCGTCTTGTTCGCTGAGTGCATAGGCGCGTTCGATATAGCCCGGCTCCTCCAAATCGTCGCGGCCAAGAATGGCAAACCGGTTGCTTTGCAAATCCAGCACCAAATATTTCCCATAAAAGCGGTCAGTTTCAATCAACGCCAAATCGAACCGCTGCCGCTCGCCGACAAAGCTGACGAACCGGACCGCTGCCTCGACCGTATCATCGTATAAGTAAAACCGTTCACTCATCTCCATTCCTCCCTTTATTTTTCGCCTATGTCCATCATAGCAGACGAACGACGAAAAAGGGAGGAAGGCGGGGAAGAAAAAAGGAGGACGAGCCATGTATTTTGTCGACCGAAATAAATTGGAAGAGCGGCTTCGCTGCATGGAGCAACTGATGGCGCACTACAAAGCGCAGCGCCACTGGGACGGCGCGCTTGAGCGGCTGGCGCTCGAGCGGATCGCTCATATCCTCATCGAGGCGGTGCTCGATGTCGGCAACGCGATGATTGACGGCTTTATTATGCGCGACCCGGGGAGCTATAACGACATTATTGACATTTTGGCTGACGAGCAGGTGATTTCGGCTGAGGACGGCGAGCGGCTGAAAGCGTTCATTGCCCACCGGAAAGCGCTCGTCCAAAACTATACGAACGTCGATCACGCGAAACTGCTCGCGGATTTGAACGAACAGCTGCCGGCGCTTGAGGCGTACCCGAAGGCGGTGCGCCATTACTTGGAAAGCGAGCTCGGCCCGGTGTCGGCGTTTGGCAGCGAATCGATGGACGGAAAGGAGACCGACAACCGTTGAAACGATACAAAGGCTATTTGATTGACTTGGACGGGACAATGTACCGCGGCGCAGAATGCATCGCCGAGGCGCGCGAGTTTGTGAACGAGCTGCACCGCCGCAGCCTCCCGTATTTGTTTGTCACGAACAACTCGTCGCGCACGCCGGCGCAAGTGGCGGAAAAATTGCGCTCATTCGGCGTGCCGGCGGAAGAGAGGCACGTCTTCACAACAAGCCAGGCGACGGCGAACTACATTTTTGAGCGAAAGCCGGACGCGTCCGTTTATGTCATCGGCGAGGAAGGAATCCGCACCGCGTTGGCGGAAAAAGGGTTCCGCTTTGCTGGGGAGGACGCAGACGTGGTGGTCATCGGCATCGACCGCCAGCTGACGTATGAGAAGCTTGCCATCGCGTGCCTTGCTGTCCGCAACGGGGCGATGTTCATTTCGACAAACGGCGACATCGCCTTGCCGACCGAGCGCGGGCTGCTGCCGGGCAACGGCGCCATCACGTCCGTTGTCGCCGTTTCGACGCAAGTGAAGCCAACGTTTATCGGCAAGCCGGAAAACATCATTATGGAGCAGGCGCTTAAGGTGCTTGGCGTTCCAAAGGAAGATGTGTTGATGATCGGCGACTATTACGAGACGGATATTTTAGCCGGCATGAACGCGGGCATCGATACGCTGCTCGTCCATACGGGCGTCACGACGAAAGAGATGCTCGCCCGCTACGAACGGCAGCCGACCTATACGGCTGATTCGCTCCGCGAATGGATGGAGCGCCTGTAAAGCAAGAGGGGTGTCCCGAAAGGCTCGGGGCACCCTTTCTCATGACCGGGTGCAGCAACAAAGCCATCGATGCGAACCAACAAATCGTGTTTGGCTTGTGGGGTGCTGCTATTTCGTCTTTTGCATGGATGCTTCGCGCCGCCGCTCACTCGGCGTTGGCGGCTCGATGCGCGAGGCGGCTGGATGCCGCCGCGGCGATGGCGCCGACGATGTCGTCCAAAAACGTGTTGCATTTGCCGGTTGATTTGTCATTTAAATATTGCAAAATGCCCGGTTTTTGTTTGTCGATATAACCGTAGTTCGTAAACCCGATCGATCCGTACACGTTGACGATCGAAAGGGCCAAAATTTCGTCCACCCCGTACAACCCTTCATCGCGGCGGATGATGGATTGCAGCGGCTCGTCAAGCCGACCGTCCTCGGCGAGCTTGTCGAGCTGGATGCCGGTCAAAATCGCGTTTTGCACTTCGCGTTTCGAGATGACGCGGTTGACGTTTTCGATGCATTCGTCCATCGTTAAATCCGGATGGTATTTCGATTGCAAATAATAAACAAGCTCCGCAATTTTTTCCACCGTCACCCCCCGCTCCTCGAGCCATCGGCGGGCGGTTTGTTCAAGGTTGTTCATATCCGGTTTGGTCATGGTTTGTCACCCATTCTTTTGAAAAAGTTGTTTGTTATATATACGTTATCATGCCATGAATGTATCCTTCGTATAAAGAAAAATGCTCATCGGTTTTTTTGACGCCTGCTGTCATATATAAACAATAGCCGCCCTTGCCGCGGCTATGGGCCCGGGAATCAGCGCGCAAAAGTCCGTTCCCGTCCGGGCGGCATCGGGGCGGCGACGACATGGAGGGAGGAAGAATGCAAGCCAAAAAGACAAAGGAGGAGCGGCCATGGAAACATGGGTATATGAGCAATATGACATGCGCGTCGGACGGATGGAACAGCGGGGAGCGTCTACGGTCGTTTGGCATAAACAAGAGCGGTTTCTCATCGTGCCGGCGGATGGGCGGAGCGAGGCGGAGCTGGAAGAGCGTCAGCAAATGAGCCGCTATTTGCGGGCGAAAGGGGTGGACGGCGTCGGGGAGCTGGTCAAAACGAAACATGGGACGTATATTGCCCCCTGCCAAGGCCAGCCGTTCGTCCTCCTCCGCGCGCCGCTTCCGGCCGCCCGCCTTCGTTCGCTCGGCCGCGAACTGGCGCTCATGCATGAATACGGGCGCTCTTGCCCGCTGCCGATCACATCCTGCCGGCGCATCGGCCAATGGCGCGAACTGTGGGCGAAGCGAATCGACCAAATGGAGGCGTTTTGGGCGAACATGATGGCAGCGGGGCCGGCATCGCCGTTTGACCGCCTGTTTCTTGAATCGTTCCCGTACTATTTAGGATTGGCGGAAAACGCCGTGCAATATGTGGCTGACACAGAGCTCGACGACGAACCGCTGCGCGTCGATTATGCGGCGTTTTGCCATGAGCGCCTGCCGCAAGCCGGCTGGGTCGAAGGAACGGAGGCGAAGCTGCCGCTCGATTGGGTGTACGACCATTGCGCCCGCGATTTGGCGGAATGGGTGCGCCATTTGTACCACAAGCGCGGGCTAGGCTGTCAACGGGCAGTGCGGCAGTTCTTCCAAGATTACGGGCATTTGGCGCCGCTGTCGTCGTTTGCCTGGCGGCTGGTTTATGCGCGCCTGCTGTTTCCGCTTCCGTATTTTGAATGCATCGAGGCGTATTATACGACGGCGGACCGCGAAGAGCAGGCGAGGCAGGAACGGGCGCTGCGGCAGTTGCTTGACGCATCGCGCGAGTATGAGCAGTTTTTGGCGTCATTTGCTGAGATCGCCGGCATCGCCAACCATATCCGGCTGCCGGCCGTTGAATGGCTGCCGCCGGCGCCATGAGGGGGAAGAAACTTCCCGTTTTTCAGCTGAAGCAGGCCTGGGTGATTTTCCTTTTTATAGAAAGGAAACACCCTGTTTTTTTCAGCCGAAGCGGGTGTACGCTCGTTTCCATTCGAGGGGGAAGGGGAACGGGTTCGGGTGTTCAGCCAAAGCGAATGGGGGCCTGTTTTCTTTCCGTGACAGGGGGTCTTCGTTTTTGTCCGCAACGGACGAGTGCCGACTTTTCCGAACCACCGGCACGGACAACTTCCCGTTTTTTTTTTAGCTGGAGTTGTGATAAGATTTAGAAAAAATGAGATGGAGGGCTGTTTCATGACGAAACCGTACGTCTTTGTGACGCGAAAGCTGCCGGAGGAGGTGATCGCCCCGCTCGCCGCCGTCGCCGAGGTCGGCATGTGGCCGCATGAGGACGTGGCTGTGCCGCACGAGGTGTTGGTGGAAGAGGCGAAAAAGGCGGCGGCCCTTTTGCCGATGGTGTCCGACCCGATCGACGAGGACGTGCTGGCGGCCGGTTCAGGGCTTAAAGTCGTCGCCAACATGGGCGTCGGCTATGACAACATTGACGTGCCGGCGGCAACGAAGCGCGGCGTTCTTGTGTGCAACACGCCGGATGTGCTGACCGATACGACGGCTGATTTGACGTTTGCTTTGCTGCTCGCCACTGCCCGCCGCCTTGTCGAAGCAGCCGAATTTTTGAAAGAAGGAAAATGGAAAAGCTGGAGCCCGTTTTTGCTGGCGGGCGCCGATGTCCATCATAAAACGATCGGCATCGTCGGCATGGGCAACATCGGGCAGGCGGTGGCGAAGCGGGCGAAAGGGTTTGACATGGATGTGTTGTATTACAACCGCTCGCGCCGTCCGGAGGCGGAAGAGAAGCTGGGCGCCGTCTACCGCCCGTTCGCCGATTTGCTTGCTGAGAGCGATTTTGTCGTCTGCTTGACGCCGCTGACCCGCGAGACGCGCCATTTGTTCAACCGCGAGGCGTTTCGGCAAATGAAAACATCGGCGATTTTCATTAATGCGGCGCGCGGCGCGGTCGTTGATGAACAGGCGCTTTATGAGGCGCTTGTCGCAGGGGAGATCGCCGCTGCCGGGCTCGATGTGTTTGAGAAAGAGCCGGTCGCCGCCGATCATCCGCTTCTGTCGCTTCCGAACGTTGTGGCGTTGCCGCATATCGGCAGCGCCACATACGAAACGCGGCGAGCGATGATGACGTTGGCGCGCGACAACATCATCGCTGTCTTGGAAGGCCGGTCGCCGTTGACCCCGGTGAACGAGCTGTCGTAAAACTTTTCATTGCCAAATGGCTGATCGTCTTTTATAATGTCTACTATAAAAATACAAATGTCTACTGTACGTAAACAGAAGGGGCGGGAATCATGGAAAAACCAATTTTGGTCGGATTGTTAGGACTAGGAACGGTCGGGAGCGGCGTGGTGAAAATTATCGAGAACCACCAGGAAAAATTGATGCACCAAGTCGGCTGTCCGGTGAAGGTGAAAAAAATCCTCGTCCGTGACGTACATAAGCCGCGCGATGTCGCCGTCGACCCCGCATTGTTGACGACAAGCGCCGTAGACGTGATCGACGATCCGGACATCAATGTCATCATCGAGGTGATGGGCGGCATCGAGGAGACGAAAGAGTGGCTGTTGCGGGCGCTCCGCCAAGGGAAGCACGTGGTGACCGCGAACAAAGATTTAATGGCTGTCTACGGTTCAGAGCTGCTTCGGGTGGCGGCGGAGCACCGTTGCGATTTGTTTTATGAAGCGAGCGTCGCCGGCGGCATTCCGATTTTGCGCAGCCTGGTCGACGGCTTGGCGTCCGACCGGATCACCAAGCTCATGGGCATCGTGAACGGAACGACGAACTACATTTTGACGAAAATGTCGCAAAACGGCGCTTCGTATGAAGCCGTGTTGGCGGAAGCGCA
Organism: Geobacillus sp. WSUCF-018B; assembly: GCF_002809985.1. Taxonomy (NCBI): domain Bacteria; kingdom Bacillati; phylum Bacillota; class Bacilli; order Caryophanales; family Anoxybacillaceae; genus Geobacillus; species Geobacillus sp. WSUCF-018B. The sequence continues at coordinate 19,126 of NZ_PIJF01000030.1, read as the reverse complement.
GGCGCTCGGGTTCGCCGAGGCCGATCCGACGTCAGACGTGGAAGGGCTCGATGCGGCGCGGAAAATGGCGATTTTGGCCCGCCTTGGCTTTTCGATGGACATCGACTTGGACGATGTGCAAGTGAAAGGAATCACCGAAGTGACCGAGGAAGACTTGAACTACGGGAAGCGGCTTGGCTACACGATGAAATTGATCGGCATCGCCCAGCGCGACGGGCAGAAGGTCGAAGTGAGCGTCCAGCCGACGTTTTTGCCGGATTCGCACCCGCTTGCGTCGGTGCATAACGAATACAACGCCGTCTATGTGTATGGCGAAGCGGTCGGGGAGACGATGTTTTACGGGCCGGGGGCGGGCAGCCTGCCGACGGCGACAGCCGTTGTCTCCGATCTGGTCGCGGTGATGAAAAACATGCGCCTTGGCGTCAACGGCCATTCCGCGGTCGCTCCGCAATATGAAAAGCAATTGAAAGCGCCGGCGGAAATTTTCTCAAAATACTTTTTGCGCATTCATGTGAAAGACCAAGTCGGTGCATTTGCGAAAATTACGACGCTGTTTTCGCAGCGCGGGGTGAGCTTTGAGAAAATTTTGCAGCTGCCGCTGAAAGAAAACGGTCTGGCGGAAATCGTGATCGTGACGCATGACGCCTCGCAGCAAGACTACGAAGACATTTTGCAGCAGCTGGGCGATTTGGAAATCGTCGAGCGCGTCCAAAGTTCGTATCGGGTGGAAGGGGAGAAACGGTAATGGCATGGAACGGCCTGCTTGACGCCTATGGCGAGTTTTTGCCGCTTACGGCGGCGACGCCGAGGCTGTCACTTTGCGAAGGGAACACGCCGCTCATTCCGCTGCCGCGTCTGTCGGAAGAGCTTGGGATCACCTTGTATGTCAAGGTCGAAGGGGCGAACCCGACCGGTTCGTTTAAAGACCGCGGCATGGTGATGGCGGTGGCGAAAGCGAAAGAGGAAGGAAGCCATACGATCATTTGCGCGTCAACCGGCAACACGTCGGCGTCGGCGGCCGCCTATGCGGCGCGCGCCGGCATGCGTTGCCTCGTCGTTGTGCCGAACGGGAAAATCGCGCTTGGCAAACTGGCGCAAGCGGCGATGTACGGCGCGGAGATTTTCGCGATTGACGGCAACTTTGACGAGGCGCTGAAAATGGTGCGCCGCCTGAGCGAAACGGCGCCGATTACGCTTGTCAACTCGGTCAATCCGCACCGGATCGAAGGGCAGAAAACGGCGGCGTTCGAAGTGTGCGACCAGCTTGGCCGCGCCCCGGACGTGCTCGCCATTCCGGTCGGCAACGCCGGCAACATCACCGCCTATTGGAAAGGGTTTAAGGAGTACCATGCGGCCAAAGGGACCGGGCTGCCGCAAATGCGCGGCTTTGAAGCGGAAGGAGCGGCAGCGATCGTCCGCAACCGGGTGATTGAACAGCCGGAAACGGTGGCGACGGCGATCCGCATCGGCAATCCGGCGAGCTGGGAAAAAGCGGTCGAGGCCGCCAACGAATCGCGCGGAAAAATCGATGAGGTGAGCGATGCCGAAATTTTGGCCGCCTACAAGCGGCTCGCCCGGACGGAAGGCATTTTTGCCGAGCCGGCATCATGCGCGGCCATCGCCGGGGTCATCAAACAGCGCGAACGGAACGAAATCGAACGCGGCAGCCTCGTCGTGGCGGTTTTGACCGGCAACGGCTTGAAAGACCCGGCCATCGCCTTGGAGACGGCGGCGATTGAGCCGGTCGTGCTGCCGAATGATGAACGAGCTGTCTTGGAGCGTTTGCAAGGGGTTGTCCGCACATGAAAGAAGACGAGATGTTGAAAATCATCGTGCCGGGCAGCACGGCGAACTTAGGGCCCGGCTTTGACTCGGTCGGGCTCGCCGTCAACCGTTACTTGACGCTTGATGTTCGCTTGGCGGAAGCGTGGTCGTTTGCGCCCAAAACACCGGAAGTCAGCGGCATTCCGCGCGGGACGGACAATTTGGTGTACGAGGTGGCGGACAAGGTGGCGGACGCGCACGGCCGGCGGCTGCCGAGCTGCGCGGTCGATGTGTACAGCGACATTCCGTTTACGCGCGGGCTAGGCAGCAGCGCAGCGGCGGTCGTCGCCGGCGTGGAGCTCGCCGATGCGCTGCTTGGGCTAGGCCTGTCGCGCGAACAAAAGATGGAATGGGCGGCCCGCTATGAAGGCCATCCCGACAATGTCGGCGCCTCGCTGTACGGGGGGCTGGTCATCGGCTGCTGCCGCGAAGCGGGGGTGGATGTCGTCCGTGTGCCGGAATTTGATGTGGAGATCGTCGCCATTATCCCCGGTTATGAACTGGAAACGAAAAAAGCGCGCGGACAGCTGCCGGCCCAATGGCCGCGGGCGCGCGCCGTCGAGGCAAGCGCCGTCAGCAACGTCCTTGTCGCCGCCTTGCTCACGAAAAACTGGAAGCTCGCCGGCCGGATGATGGCGGCCGATTTGTTCCACCAGCCGTACCGGAAACCGCTCGTTCCGGAGCTGGCGCGGGCCGAGGCGCTTGCCGAGGAATACGGAGCGATCGGCGCGGCGCTGAGCGGGGCGGGGCCGACAGTGCTCGTCTTTGCCGAACCGGGTCAAGGAGAGCGGCTGGCGCACCAGCTGCGCCCGCATTTTCCGACGTGCGACATCGCGCGTCTTTCCGTCGAGCCGCGCGGCAGCCGCGTCTACAAGCTGGCGCTTGAAGCTTGACCGCCAGCGGCAGTCCGGTTTTCGGGGTCGTCCGGAAGCGGACGGTGTCCGCCCGCCGGCGACAAAAAAATCCGAACAGCGACCGCTGTTCGGATTTTTCATTAAAACACTTGTTCCACTTCAACGACGCCCGGCACTTCTTCAAACAAGGCGCGTTCGATCCCCGCTTTCAGCGTGATCGTCGAGCTCGGGCAGCTGCCGCATGCGCCAAGGAGACGGAGTTTGACAACGCCGTCTTCGACATCGACAAGTTCGCAGTCGCCGCCGTCGCGAAGCAGGAACGGACGGAGTTTATCTAAAACTTCTTGTACTTGTTCTTTGATTTCTTGATCCGTCATTTTCATCGACTCCTTTCCCTATTTTTTATTATAATCATGGTAGCGGAAAAAATCTAATGATAAATTTTGTTTTCGCAAAGGGTGACAACGATGACATTCAAGCCGGTTGAAATTTGTGTGTACGGGGCCGACATCATTTGTCCGTCGTGCGTGCAGCTGCCGTCGTCGAAGGAAACGTATGAGTGGCTCGAGGCCGCGCTGCGCCGCAAATATCCCGACCAGCCGTTTGTGATGACGTACGTCGACATTTTCGCGCCGCCCGCTGACGATGAGGCAAAGCGGAAACTGGCGCAGACGATCGTTGAGGAAGATTGGGTGTACCCGGTCGTGGTCGTGGAAGGGGAAGTCGTGGCCGAAGGCAATCCGCGGCTGAAGTCGATTTATGCGGAAATGGAGAAATACGGCTACCGCTCATCGTAAGCGGCAGGTGAACGCCATCTAAAGAGGAGGCGGGGAGTCCCCCGCCGCTTTTGTTGGCGTGAATGAACAGGAAGCCAAAGCGGCCGCCTGCGCAGCAGGTTAATACCCATGATGGTACTTGTACATCCACAAAATGCCCGACTTTAACAGGCGCGGCACGCGTCCGGTGAGCGGGCGGTCCGCGACGAGGCCGAAGCCGTGTTTTTTGCCGAGTGAGCCGAGAATGCCTTTCAGCTTGATCGGCGGGAATTCGCTCGGCGGCTCTTCGCCGTTCCACCGTTTTTGCAGCACTTGGACGATTTGCTCGGCTTGCGCTTCAGCGAGCTGGGCGCTCGGGGAATGCGGCAGGCTTGCACAGTCGCCGACGACGTAGGCGTTTTCATAGCCGGGGATGTGATGCTGCTTCGTCAAGACGACGCGGCCTTGTTTATCTTTTTCAACGTTCAGTGCGCGGACGACGCGGTTCGGCTGAATGCCGGCCGTCCAGACGATGACATCGCACGCGACCGGCTCGTCATGATTGTACAGGACGCCCGGCTCGACTTTTGTGACGTTCGAATGGCGGACGATTTCCACTTGATGATCGATGAACCAGCCTTCCACATAATCGCTTAGCCGCTTTGGGAACATCGGCAAAATGCGTTCGCCGCGGTCAAACAGCTTAATGTGCAAGTCGGGGCGGCTTTCCGCCAGTTCGCTCGCCAGCTCGACGCCGCTCAACCCCGCACCGACGACGCCGACCGTCGCTTTTGGCGGCAAGTTGTTCAGCGCCTCATACGCGGCGCGCGCTTTGTCGATCGACTGAATGCTGTACGTGTAGACGTCAGCGCCCGGCACCCCGTGGTATTTGTCTTCGCAGCCCAATCCGATCACGACATCATCGTAGCGGACGCTGCTCCCATCCTTTAAATGGACGAGCTGCTGGTCGAGATCAATCGAGACGACTTCGCCGAATTGGTATACAAGCTGCGGATGTTCCGGAAACGGGACGCGGATGTGATGGTCGCTGACCGTTCCCGCGGCCAAGGCGTAATATTCCGTTTTTAAACAATGGTACGGAACGCGGTCAATGAGGATAATATGAATGTCGTTCGGCAATGCATCCGGGAGGAGGCGCTGCAAAATGCGCATATTGCCGTATCCTCCACCAAGCAGTACAAGTTGTCTCATGTCAAAAAATCCCCTTTTGTCCAGTTTCGTAAGCCGCCAATGCCATAAAAAAGTATAGCGAAATTGTGACAAAAGAACAACAATTTTTCTGGACGCCGCCTCGGAGGCGCATAAGCTGACAAACCGCATCGTTTGGCGCTGAGAGCGCTCAACCGAAGCGGCATGGCGGCTTCCCTGTCGGCGGTCGGCGTCGTGCGTTCAGCGTCATGCCGTCGCTTGCCCCTTTTCTCAACTTGAGAAACCTTGCGCCAGCGCTTTTGATTTTCTCAAACTGGAGGGACGCTCTTTTTCCGCGCCCTTCTCGTGAGCATGTCCGTTGACGCCGCGCCGCAAAACGGCTACGATGGGAAGCAGGAAGGTGAACATGCGCATGATGTTGCCAATCATCGAATTTTGCATCAGCAACTTAGCTAGCGGGTCGTACAAAGCAATGGAAATGTTGGAAAAGGATCCGAACTTGGACATCATTGAATACAGTTGCTTAAGCTATTGCACACGCTGCGCGGAAACGCTGTTTGCGCTCGTCAACGGCGAGTTTGTCAGCGGCGAAACGCCGGAGCAGTTGGTGGAAAATATTTATAAACATTTGGAAGAAAATCCGATGTTTTGACTGAAAAAAGGAGGATGCCTGCAAGCGGCATCCTCTTCAATGTATATGAAAAAACGGGGGATATTCCCATTTTGTCCACACAAAGGATTTAATATACGCAAAAGGTGAAAAATTTTTCGGGAGGGCATATCGTGCGATCGTTTTCGTTTACGAAAATGCATGGGTTAGGAAATAGTTATATTTACGTCGATTTGTTTCGGGAAACGTTGCCGGAAGACGAGTTGCCGGCGATCGCCCGCCGCGTGTCGGATGTCAACACCGGCATCGGTTCGGATGGCTTGATCCTCATTTGCCCGTCCGATGAGGCGCCGGTGAAAATGCGCATCTTTAACAGCGACGGCTCGGAAGGGAAAAACTGCGGGAACGGCTTGCGCTGCGTGGCAAAATATGCGTATGAGCACGGCCTCGTCCGCGGCCGCTCGTTTTTGATTGAAACGCTCTCCGGGCTTGTCGAGGCGGAAGTCGCTGTCCAAAACGGCAAGGTAGCGAGCGTGACCGTCGATATGGGCGAACCGCGCCTCGCGCGGAGCGCTATTCCGATGGCTGGGCCGGAAGCGGAGCAGGTGGTCGCCGAGCCGTTTGTGGTAAACGGGCGCGAATATACGATTACCGCCGTTTCGATGGGCAACCCGCACGTCATTTTTTATGTCGAGGACATTGACGAAGCGCCGGTGACGACGCTCGGCCCGCTTGTCGAGAAAGATCCGCGCTTTCCGGAAGGGGTGAACGTCGAGTTTGTCGAAGTCGTCAATGAACGCGAGCTTCATTTCCGCGTCTGGGAGCGCGGCTCCGGCGTGACGCAGGCGTGCGGGACCGGAGCGTGCGCGGCGGTCGTCGCTTCCGTGTTAAACAGCAAAACGGCGCGCGGGGAGGAAACGGTCGTCCATTTGGCCGGCGGCGATTTAACGATCGTATGGGGGCACGACGGGCGCGTGCGCATGACCGGTCCGGCGGAGACCGTGTGCACTGGCGTGTATTTTTACGAAACCGGGCAGAACGGTTGAGCACCCGGATGGGAAAGCGGTATACTATAAGCAAAGAGAAAAAAGAGGCAAAACGAGACCGGTTGGAAAGACGAGAACATGGAAAGGAGAGAGTCCAATGGCGGAAGCGATCGTGACGCTGACCGAAGCGGCGGCGTTTCAAATTAAGGACATGATGAAGGAGCAGGAAGAAGAGCACGCCTACCTGCGCGTCGGCGTCCATGGCGGCGGCTGCAGCGGGTTGTCGTACGGCATGGGCTTTGACCATGAGCGGCGTGAGGATGACATCGAATTTGAGCAGCACGGCATCAAAATTTTGGTGGACCGCGACAGCGCGCCGATTTTGCGCGGAACGGTCATCGACTATAAACAGTCGCTGCTTGGCGGCGGGTTTACGATCAACAATCCGAACGCCATTGCGACATGCGGCTGCGGCTCCTCGTTCCGCACAGCGACCAATGCCGGCACGCCGGAGCAATGCTAAGCAGGCGGGATGACGTCCATCTGCCTGGCAGAGGAAAACGGCCTGCCTTGCCGTGACGTCGGGCTCTTGAGAAGGCCGGTTTTCGCCGCACGGCCGGTTGAAAACGCGGGCGTGTACCGACTGGCGAAATGTTGGAAGGGTGGTCTTTCCCTCACGAAATTGGGGAAAACGGCCGCGCTCCAACATCGGCCTTTTCGGGAGCGCCAAAGGAGGAGAAACGATGAAAGGACAAATCAATGTCATCTTGGCGCTTGTCTTGGCGCTCATTGTGGCGCTGCTGGCGGTGGCGAATGTCGAGCAGGTGACGATCCATTATTTAGTCGGCGAAACCCGCTTGCCGCTCATTATCGTCATTTTAGGTTCGGCCGTCCTTGGCGGCCTTGTCGTCGGCATGCTCGGATGGGTGCGTTTGTTCAGCCTGCGCCGGCAGGTGAAGCTGCTCGAGAGAGAGCGGGAGGAATGGACGAAAAACAAGGCTGGGAATACTGATGGCGAGTCGGTTTCGCTGGAGCGAGAGGGATGAGGCATGAGTATGGCGCCCCCAACAAAGAGGGGCGCCTTTTGCTTGAAAAACGGGTGTGGACGGGGCGGGCTATATGAATGGCTCCAATCAGTCGGGATGCGGCGTTAAGGCGAAATGCCGAGCGCCCCTTCGCTTCCGCTTGTTTTCCCGACGGAGCGCCATTAAAACAGCGATGTCGAGTGCGCCGGCTGCATCCGCGCCGTCGGATCGATGTACGTTTTGGCGCTGCTGATGGCGATCGGCGCTTCGCCAAAGCCGCAGGCGATCAGCTTGATTTTCCCGTCGTACGTGCAAATGTCGCCCGCCGCATACACGCCGGGGATGTTCGTTTCCATCCGCGAGTTGACTTTGATCGCATTCTTTTCGATGTCAAGCCCCCAGTTTTTGATGGGGCCAAGCGAAGAAATAAAGCCGTAGTTGACAATGACGGCGTCGACATCGATCGTTTCTTTCGTTCCTTCTTTCACATGCTCGAGGATGACTTGGCGGATGGCGTGTTCATCGCCGACGAGTTCAACGGGCACAAACGGCGTTTTCACTTGCACGCTGGACTTCTTGAGCTGCTCGACGCTATGTTCATGGGCGCGGAATTTGTCGCGGCGATGCACAATCGTGACGCTTTGGGCGATCGGTTCGAGCATGAGCGACCAGTCAACAGCCGAGTCGCCGCCGCCGCAGACGAGCACGCGCTTTCCGGAAAACTGCCCCAAGTCGTTGATGAAGTAATGTAAGTTTTTTCCTTCATAGCGGGAAGCGCTTTCGATTTCGAGCCGACGCGGCTGAAAGGCGCCGTTTCCGGCGGTGATGATGACCGTTTTCGAATAATGGATTTGTTGATTGGTGACGAGTTTAAACGTTCCGTCCTCCTGCTTTTCGAGCGTGTCGACCGACTCGTTCAGGCAGACGGTCGGCGAAAATAGGTCCATCTGCTCTTTCAGCTGGTTGACAAGCTCTTGGGCGCGCACTTTCGGAAATCCGGCGACATCATATATGTATTTTTCCGGATATAACGCGGCCAGCTGCCCTCCAAGCTGCGGAAGGCTTTCGATAATTTTGACTTTCATTTGCCGCAAGCCGCCGTAAAACGCGGCAAACATCCCGGTCGGCCCGCCGCCGATAATGGTGACATCGTAGACGTTGCGATCTTCTTTCACCGACATCCCTCCCTGCGCGAAGTCATGGCATTACAAGTTTATCTTACCATAAATGCGCGCCGTTATAACGGCGAATTTTTGCCGGGCCGGCGGAAAAAAAGGGCTTGAAAAGAGGCAAAAAAAGAACTAATATGGTTGTGGATAGATTGTTAATTTTTTGTGACAATCTGTCAACATTTTTTTGAAGGTTAACGTGAATACTTTCACAAACTTCGCTCAATAAAAATGGGGGCCGCAGCAAAAGCTATAAGAAACGTGTGGGAAAAAATTAAAAAGGGTGGAAGTGATTCAAGTGAGAAAACCAAACGTTGTCATTTTAGGGGCTGGCTATGGCGGGCTCATGACGACCGTCCGCCTGCAAAAACTTGTCGGGGTGAACGAGGCGAACATTACGCTTGTCAACAAACACGACTACCATTATGAAACGACATGGCTCCATGAAGCGTCGGCCGGCACGTTGCACCATGACCGCGTCCGCTATCCGATCCGCGACGTCATTGATCGCAGCAAGGTGAAATTCGTCCAAGATACGGTGACGAAAATCGTGCCGGGCGAAAAGAAAGTGCTGCTTGAAAATGGCGAGCTGACGTACGATTATCTCGTCATCGCCCTCGGATTCGAATCGGAGACGTTCGGCATCAAAGGGCTGAAAGAGTACGCGTTCTCGATCGCCAACATCAACGCGGCGCGGCAAATCCGCGAGCATATCGAGTACCAGTTTGCGACGTACAACACGGAAGAGGAAAAGAAAGACGAGCGGCTGACGATCGTGGTCGGCGGGGCCGGGTTCACCGGCATCGAGTTTTTGGGCGAGCTCGTCAACCGCATTCCGGAGCTGTGCCGCGAATATGACGTCGATCCGCACAAAGTGCGCATCATTTGCGTCGAAGCGGCGCCGACCGCGCTGCCGGGCTTCGATCCGGAGCTTGTCGAATACGCGGTGAGCCAGCTCGAGCGCAAAGGAGTGGAGTTTAAAATCGGCACCGCCATTAAAGAGTGCACGTCGGATGGCATCATTGTCGCGAAAGGTGATGATGTCGAGGAAATTAAAGCCGGCACGGTCGTGTGGGCGGCCGGCGTGCGCGGCAGCCGCGTCATCGAGGAATCTGGGTTTGAAGCGGCGCGGGCGCGCATTAAAGTGGACCCGTACTTGCGTGTCCCGGGGCATGAAGACATTTTCGTCGTCGGCGACTGTTCGCTCGTCATTGATGAAGAAACGAACCGCCCGTATCCGCCGACGGCGCAAATCGCCATGCAAGAAGGCCAGCTGTGCGCGAAAAACTTGGCGGTGCTCATCCGTGGACAAGGGGAGCTGGAGCCGTTTAAGCCGGATATTAAAGGGACGGTTTGCTCGCTCGGCCATGACGATGCGATCGGCGTTGTGTTCGGCAAAAAGTTGTGGGGAACGAAAGCGAGCTTCATGAAAAAAGTCGTCGACAACCGCGCTTTGTATTTGATCGGCGGCGTATCGCTCGTCATGAAAAAAGGGAAATTCAAGTTTTTCTGATGAAGGCCAAAAGAGGGCGCTCCCATCGCCAGGGGCGCCTTTTCTCATGGATGTTTCCGTTCGGGCCGGCTCTTTTTTATATGGCGGCTGACAGGGAACGGCTGCTTTCTTGTCGAAATACAAACAGGGACAACGATGGGAAAAGGATGAGGATGATGGACCACAAACGCGGAAACGTATGGATTGCCTCGGCCGGGCTTGTGATCAACGAAGCGGGCGAATGGCTTGTCGTCAAGAAAGCCTACAGCGGGCTGAAAGGCAAATGGTCGCTGCCGGCTGGATTCGTCAAGCCGGGGGAGATGCTTGACGAGGCGGCCGTCCGCGAAGTGAAAGAGGAGACGGGAATCGACGCCGAGCCGGTCGCGTTTCTCGGTTTGCGCACCGGGGTCATCGACGGAGAGATCAGCGACAATTTGGCGATGTTTCTTCTCCGCCCATTGTCGGACGCCATTACCGTGCAGGCGGGCGAATTGTCGGCCGCTGCTTTTTTAAGCAAGGCGGCGCTCCGCGACGACCCGGACACGTCCGGGCTGCTTCGCTATTTATTGGCGCTTGAGCCGCTCGTCTCCCTTCCCCCGCATAACGGGCTGAACCCGGGTGATCCGTTTGGGTACACGAAGTACCGCCTTTACTTAAAATCGTCAAAATCATAAGAATAATGGAGAAAATGAAAGCGAGGCGCTGATGTATTCGCTTACATGAACGAAAACAGAGAAGAATCGCCGTTTGTTTTTACAGAAAATTTCGATATATTAACAAAAAAGAAGTGGAGGGGAAGAAGAATGGCACAAACGGCGACGACCACCGATTGCGTGTACTGCGGTGGCCACGGATACGTCCAGCTTTTGCTCGGCGGATCGGAAACGTGCTACGGCTGCCAAGGGACGGGAAGCGAGACGGAAGACGACGATGAGCATTGACTTGTCATCCGCCCATCCAGTACACTGAAAAAGGGTGTAAGGGAGGGAAGGGCGGATGCAAATGAGTTTGCCGGTTGTACTCATTTCGATGCTTTTATTTTTCGTCTTATTTTTCGGCATCGGATTTTTGTTAAATATGTTGTTGCGCATGACATGGATCATGGCTGTTTGCTTTCCGGTCATTGCGGTGTTCATTATTGACGACGTGCCATGGACGCAGTATTTGACCGATCCGGCCGCCTCGTTTTCGGCGCTCGGCCAGAAAATCGCCTCGCTGGCAACGGCTGATTTGTTGATTTTGGCGAGCGGCTTTGCCGGCGCCCTTTGCGCCGGCTGGGCGATCCGCACGCTGCGGGCGAAAGGCTATCAAATGTTCTAAGACATTTCGGATCGATCATGCTGCCCGATCGGTTGTATTTTTCGCGAAAGGGTATCAAAGGTGTTCAGGCGTCTCCGCGCAAGCGGGGGCGTTTTTTATTTTTGCGCGCCACCGTGTCTGCGGCGGCGTTTTTTCATGTTGCGGCGATGCCGGAGGGCGCCGCGGAACAGGCGCTTGGAGTCCGGTGTCATGCGTTTTTTCGATTGGCCCGCCGTTGCAATGAATATTTCGATTTTGGTTGGAGATAAATAGAGGTGTGAGAGGAGTTGAGATCATTGGATAGGTTCAGGCAGTTTGCACGCCGGACCGCGATGACGGTGTTGTTTTTCCTGGCGCTCACCGCGACGTTCCAGTCTGTTTCCGGAGTCGAGGCGGAAACGGTTCTCCGCTCCTTGTCGAGCGCATTATTGGTCGAGCATGAGCCGAGTGGCGGGACAAACGGCCGCCCGAAAAGCGGCAGTCGCTCCGCCCCGCGGCTTGAGGATCAGTTTGACTGGTCGAAATACCCGTCTGTCGAAGTGGTGGCGACCGGCTATACGGCTGGGGTCGAATCAACCGGGAAAACGCCCGATCATCCGGAGTATGGCATTACGTACTCCGGCGTGCGCGTGAAGCGCGATCTTTACTCGACGATCGCCGCCGATTTGTCCATCTTTCCGATCGGCACGATTTTGTTCATCCCCGGGTACGGGTTCGGCGTTGTGGCCGACAAAGGCGGGGCGATCAAAGGCCATCGCATTGACTTATATTATGAAACGGTCGAAGATGTCTATAAATATTGGGGAAAAAGGAAAGTGCAAGTTTACGTTATCCAAAAAGGGGATGGCAAGCTGTCGGAGGAAGAATTGACGCGGTTGAACGAGGATGAAACGATGCAAGTGTTCCGGCAGCAATATTTGGAATCGAAAAGCTGAAAAAGGGCTCCCGCCCGTCAGCCGCCAAGAAGCGGGTCGCTGCCGTCAGCGGGAGGAAACAGCGCCGGATGCAAAAGCGGCGCCAATTTTTTTAATCCGACTAAAAGGCGCGGCGACGGCCGGCAATAGAGCGCTTCTTCCAACACGTGGATGCGCCCGGCACGGACCGCCTCAGTCTTGTCGGCGTGCGGGCGCGCGATAACGGCGTTGGCGTTCATGTTTTTCGTCTGCACGCCGACCCAAACGAGCAGCACGTGCGACGGGTTGCGGGCGACGACGTCTTCCCATTCCGTCTGGACGCTCGCTTCTGGAAGGTCGGCGAACACGTTGCGCCCGCCGGCGAGTTCGCTTAGTTCGCTCAGCCAGTTTGCCCCGCCCGGCGTGAAAATCGGCCGCGGCCACCATTCCCAATAGAGGCGAGCCGGCTCCGCCACCGTTGCGGCCCGCTCGCGGTATTCGCTGAGAAATGCGCGGTAGCGGCGGACGAGGTCGGCCGCTTTTTTCGTTTCGCCAAGCGCCTCGCCGAGCTGAAGGAGATCGTTGGCGATGTCCTCAAGCGAATTCGGCGCCAGCACGAGATGCGGGAGCCCGCGCCGTTTGAGTTCCTCGACGTTGCGCTCCATGCCGGGCACGCTTAAAGAGGCGACGACCAGGTCAGGCTTGAGCGCCTCGACGCGGTCCATATCAATGTGCAAATCCGGCCCGACGTTTGGCAGCTGCTTCACCTCGGGCGGCCAGTCGGACGAATCGTCGACGGCGGCGACATCGCCAAGGCGGCCGAGATAGGCAAGCAGTTCGGTGTTGCTTGGACAAAGGGAAACGATTCTCATCAGCGTCGGTCCTTTCTAAATCATCGTGATGATTACGGATTCGCCTTGCCCTGCGTGATTTCCTGTCCGTTTCAGCTGATTTTTTTGCATGAACGCAAGGAGAGAAAAGTTAGATAGTCGAAAGAATCGCTTTGCTTCGCTATAATGAAGGTGGGAATGAATCAACATGGAAAGGGATGAGACGATGTTTACGGTAAAGCCATTGCTGTCTGTCGAAACGAACGAGGAAGCGTTGGTCATCGGCTTGTTTGAAGGGGGGCAGCCGTTTGCCGGCCTTGCTGGCGAGTATGACGCCCGCCTTGGCGGACAGCTGTCCGGACTGTGGAAGGAAGGCGACATTTCCGCGAAACGGGGGAGCATCGCCGTGATTCACCCGCTTTTGCCGGCCGGGGCGAAACGACTCTATTTTGTCGGGCTCGGCAAAAAAGAGGAGCTGACGTTTGCGCGGCTGCGCGAGGTGTTCGGCAAGCTGTTTCGCGCGTTGAAGCAGGCGAAGCGGACGAAAGCGGCGGTCGCGCTTGACACGTTTACGGCCGGGGACGTCGACGAAAACGAAGCCGCGCATGCGCTTGCCGAAGCGTATTATTTGGCGACGTATGAGTTCCCGGGATACAAGCAAAACAGGCGAGAGCGGGACTATGAGATGAAATCGCTCACCGTTTATACGGGGGCGGACGCAGCGGACATCGAGGCGAGCTTGTTCGTCGGTTCGGTGTACGGGAAGGCGACGAACTCGGCGCGCACGCTCGTCAACACGCCGGGGAATTTGCTGACGGCGTCCGATTTGGCGGATTATGCCGTAAAGCTCGCTGACCGATACGATTTTGACTATGAAATTTTGGAGAAAGAAGACATGGAGCGGCTCGGCATGGGAGCGCTGCTCGCGGTCAACCAAGGGTCGAAGCAGCCGCCGAAATTGATCGTGTTGAAATATCAAGGGAAAGAAAAATGGGAAGACGTGATCGCCCTCGTCGGCAAAGGGGTGACGTTCGACACAGGCGGCTACTGCCTGAAGCCGCGCGACAGCATGGTTGATATGAAAACGGATATGGCCGGCGCGGCGGCGGTGCTCGGGGCGATGGAAGCGATCGGCGAACTGCGGCCGGAACAAAACGTGCTCGCCGTCATCCCGGCGACTGACAATATGATCAGCGGCGAGGCGTTCAAACCGGATGATGTCATCACATCGCTGTCCGGAAAAACGATCGAAGTCCGCAACACGGACGCTGAAGGACGGCTCATTTTGGCCGATGCGGTGACTTATGCGAAACAGCACGGCGCCAGCTATATCATCGATGTCGCCACGCTGACAGGCGGAGTGATCGTCGCCCTTGGCACGGACAAAACAGGGGCGATGACGAACAACGAGGCGCTGTTTGAGCAGCTGCTGGAAGCATCGATGGAAACCGGGGAGTTCATTTGGCGGCTGCCGATCACCGAACACGACCGCGAGCGGGTGCGAAGCAGCAAAATCGCCGATTTGAACAACTCTCCGGGGCGCGAAGGGCACGCCATTATGGGCGGGGCGTTTATTGGCGAGTTTGCCGAAGACACCCCGTGGGTGCATTTGGACATTGCCGGCACGGCGACTGCAAAGAAAGATGGCGACCTCGGCCCGGCTGGGGCGACGGGTGTCATGGTGCGGACGCTCACCGCGTTTGTTGAACGGTTTGAATAAGCAAGACGCAAGCGGCGCTGCGATCGCCTAATTCAAGCAGGACGGGCTGAGCCGGCGGCCGCGCGATGTCGAATGGGAAAGCCGAAGCAAATGTGCATAGCTTCGGCTTTTGTTTGGCACGCTACATAATACATGGGCAGGAAAAGCGAACAAAATGTAAAGGTAATGTAAATTTTGTGTAAAATTTTTGATTGTCTTATTGTAAATGCTGTGTAAATTACTACAATAAGTATCGGTGATTTTCGATTTCTGAGATGGAGGGTGGCCTCAATGATCTTTTCCCCAAAAAAGGACGTTTTCTTCGACATGTTGTTTAAGATTTCGGAAAATGTCAAGGAAGCAGCCCAATACTTTGTTGAGTATAAAATCCGAGGCGTGAGCGACTTGAAAGAATTCGCCCGCGTCATGAAAGAGTATGAACGGAAAGGCGATTCGTTCATCCATGAGCTTGTCGTCCAATTGAACAAAACGTTCATTACGCCGATTGAACGGGAGGACATCCATCAGCTGGCGATGAAAATGGATGATGTGCTTGACGGGCTTGAACAATGCTCCGCCCGGTTTGAAATGTTCTCATTCACGGACATTGACGAACATATGGTGAAGTTCTTCGACTATATTTACCAAAGCACGATCGAAATCGTTCATGCGCTCGAACTGCTGTCGCACAAAAAGTTGCTTGACATGCGCCAGCACGCCATTAAAATCAAGGATTACGAAACGAAATGCGACGAAATTTTGCGCGCTTCGATCAAAAACTTGTTTGTGACGCAAAAAGACCCGATTAAGCTCATCCAATACAAAGAGCTTTACGAAATGTTGGAAGAGATTGCTGACAGCTGTGAAGATGTCGCGAATACGCTCGAGACGATCATTATGCGCAACGCGTAAAAGGGGACGTTGTTTTTATGGATATGATTTTAGTCTTGACGATATTCATTGTGGTTTTCGCGTTGGCGTTTGACTTTATTAACGGGTTCCACGATACCGCGAACGCCATTGCGACGTCGGTGTCGACGAGAGCGCTCACGCCGCGCCAAGCCATTATTTTGGCTGCAACGATGAACTTTATCGGCGCGCTCACCTTCACCGGTGTCGCGAAAACGATTACGAAAGACATTGTCGATCCATTCACCCTTGAGAACGGTTCTCTCGTCATTTTGGCAGCGCTGGTTGCTGCCATTGCCTGGAACTTAATTACGTGGTATTATGGCATTCCGAGCAGCTCGTCGCATGCACTCATCGGTTCGGTCGCTGGGGCAGCCATTTCCGCCGCTGGCTGGGATGTAATCCACTACCAAGGTTTTCTTAAAATTTTGGAATCATTGATTATTTCTCCATTTTTGGCGATGGGTGTTGGGTTTGTCATTATGAGTTTGTTTCGTTTCTTATTTAAAGACGCCAATTTAACAAGAACAACCAAAGGGTTTCGTCTATTTCAAGTTGTAACGGCTGCATTGCAGGCGTATACGCATGGAACGAATGACGCCCAAAAAACGATGGGCATCATTACGATGGCGCTGATCGCTGCCGAAATGCACCACTCAGATGTCGTGCCGGAATGGGTGCGCATTTCTGCCGCCTTAGCCATGGGCTTGGGGACGGCTGTCGGCGGATGGAAGATCATCAAAACGGTCGGTGGAAAAATTATGAAAATCCGCCCTGTCAATGGGGCGGCAGCGGACTTATCCTCGGCGCTCGTCATTTTTTCCGCCACGTTGTTGCATTTGCCAGTCAGTACGACGCACGTCATTTCCTCGGCCATCATGGGGGTCGGCGCCGCCCAACGGGTGAAAGGCGTCAAATGGGGCGTCGCCCGCCGCATTGTGCTGACATGGATCATCACCTTGCCGGTGTCAGCGTTGATTGCGGGGTTTGTGTACCAGGTTCTCCGTTTATTTTTCTAACAAATGAAAGAGGGTGTCCCAACAGATCGGGACACCCTTTCTTATTGTTTTTCCTATGTTGTGTTTTGTTTAAGGAAAATTTCCCTTTTGGGTCAGACTCTTTTCGTGTTTAGGCCGCCGAACGGTCCGCGGCCGACGAGCGTCCGATCGCCCGGCAAATCCTCGGGGCGATCAAGCCGGCTGCGATCGATAGCAAAATGTCTTTTGGCAGCGGAACCAGCATCCAGCCCCACACCATGCCGTACGAAAGTCCTTCGGGCGCCTCCGCCCATAGTTTGTACGCCATGTACATCCAGTTCGTGCCGATGACATAGTTGACGACCATGCCGACCAAGGCGGCGGTGACGAAACGAGCTTTTGACGCCGGCTGCGGGCCGCGGTTGATGACCCATCCGGTCGCATAAGCGGCAACGATAAACGAAAGAATGAAGCCAAATGTCGGTTGGAAAATCATCGATAGTCCGCCGCTGAATTTGGCAAACACCGGTACGCCGGCGAGGCCGACGAGCATGTACACAATCATCGCCACCGCACCGAGCCGCCGCCCGAGCACCGCTCCGGCCAAGACGCAGAAAAACGTCTGCAGTGTAATGGGAACACCGCCGACGACCAAAAACGGCGCCCACGACGTAATGTTCGCCCCGATGGCCATGAGGGCGACAAACATAGCGACAAAGGTGATGTCGAGGGCCCGAAAAGCAGGACGTTGGCGATTCATATGTAAACCCCCTTTTCTCTTGTTGTTAACAAAATCGTACTGAATGATCATTTGACTGTCAATACTTTTTTATGAGAAGGCGGGAGGCGGGGACGGAAATCATATAATTGACGGATGGAGGAGCAAACTAGACAAAACGGCGGCTGTCATCGCGGCCGCATGGACGAGGAGGATCGCTGCTCTATGGAACATGTCATGCCGGAAAAGGAAGTAAAGCAGGCCAGCAAGATGGGAGCCCATGAGGATCTGATTCACACGAGCCAAAACGACGAAGGGTATGACTTGCGCACCCCGGCGGAAATCGGGGCTCGGCAGCCGATGGATGAAAACGGCAATTCGTGAAGGCAGCGAAGGATTGGGCGCAGATGGACGGGAAAGAAAAAAGTCTTGGATAGCTTCGCGCCGCGAGAAGGCCGGTGATGGATGGAAACAGATCGCAGGCCTTAATTACTTTGCCATTAGAGGGATCTTGTCATGCCGATGACATGCTGCCGGCTCGGATGCCGTGCTCGTTTTTCAATGGTTTTTTCGGCATGAAAAGAATAGAAGAAAATGAATTTATTGATTTTTATGAATAAATACCTATTTTTGATATGGTAATAAAGTTCCTTTTTTTTTTTTTATTTCCAGTAAGATTTTAATTGTAAATATATAGTTTGTTTACCATAACGTGTACTTGGTAAGGGACTGAGGTAGCGTCAAAAGTTCTATGAAAAACCCACACAGACCATCCCATCGAGCATCGTGAGGCATGTGGGGAGCCGGATTCGTCCTTGGCCAACACCCGCCACAAAGGTGCGAAAGGGTTGTCAAGGGCGACGGGGACAAAAAAAGTTAGGCCGCCTCTTGTTGGAGAAACGCTTGTGCCATGGCGATGAACTTCGTCCACCGGGCCGGCATATGCGGCAGCTCGGCGAGCTCCGGAATGACGACCGGGACCCGGCCTTCGAGCGCGCTATGCGGGCGCAGAAAGTTGAAATACGCCACAAACAGCGTCACAAAGGACACCGAGCCCTCTTCCGCGCCGAACCCATGGGTCGGGCGGCAGTTGCCTTTAAAGGTCCGGTTGAATCGCTCGATGATTGGCTTGAGTGGACGGAACTCTTCGGACACCGGGTCCTCATGGGCCAGCCCGATCACCTGGCGGATGTCAAACGAAATCCCGTGATGGGCGAAGAAGTGCTGCGCCAGCAGGTAAATGGGATTGCCGTCGACGACGAACGACAAGTCGTCCGGGATGGATGGCCGCTTCCGCAAGACATCATTGATGGCCTTGATGGCCGAGAGCGTGTCCCGATTGGGCGAGACGCGATACGACAGCACGATCTTTTTGACGGCATCGAATAGAAAGAACATGTAATGCCAGCGCCCTTTGACGCGAATATACGTCTCGTCTCCGCAGAACGATCCGGACAGCTCGTACGGGAATCGGTCGACAAAGGGCTTGATCCAAAGCGCGGCGCTGTTGGCGTAGTTGAGCACCGTCTGATGGGAGATCGACACGCCGTGGATATCCTTCATGGCGGCTGCCGTCATGCGGGAAGACATTCCAAAGTTGACATGGTACGTCAACACCAGCCCCAGAATGTGCGGCGACACAGCCAGCCGGGACAAATCGACCTTCGGCTTGATGGGTGACGAGGAAGCCAACGGTAGAAAGTCAAACAAGAACTCTCGAAACCAATACCGCACCTTGAAGGCTTGAGGATCCTGTTTGAAACGTTGGCGCTCCTTCTTCGTCATCCGTCGAAGGTTGGCCCGGTAAAACGGGCAATCGTTGTTCTTGCACTTATAGATGTTGTATTCTTTGCGTTCCTTGATTTTTTCCAGCGTCTTTTTGCAGTGCGGGCAGCGAAAGACCGCTTGCTTGGTGA